>NZ_JAHPXO010000021.1:0-88382 GCF_019041495.1 Parabacteroides sp. MSK.9.14 | reverse complement strand
TTGATATTCAATTGATAAAAGGAAATTAGTGATAGTATGACAGTTGTTTTTCAAAATAATCCTATAAAGAGATAAAGCAGGCCGATGAGGGCTATGCAAAATTTATTTCAGAGAAATTTAAACAGGCTCTTATGATTTCGAATTAAAAAACGCCACCTTAAAGGCGGCGTTTTTTAATTCATTTTTCATAAACTTTTACCAAAAGCTGTTTTTATCTTTCATCTTTCACCATAAACGACTGATAATCAACAATGACTATTTTTCAACAATAACCCTATTGGTTACGAATGCTAATGCATAGCTTTACAACTCGCCAAACAGCTCGGTTGGCCTCCGACCCTGACAAACGATATATCTGCCCGCCTTCCGCGTTGTCGACAATTAAGAATGTACAGAGTTGATAATATAATGAGAGGATTGTGACCTTAGTACTAAGGGAACTATGGTTGTTTATCTGACAAAAATAAGTAAAATTCTTTTTCACAGTCGGTAATTTGAGGGGACAAATATAAAAAACGTCATTTTTTTCTGCAAACAACTATTCACCGGGTGAAAACAAGTACCATTACCGTCCTAATCTCCCCCACAAAATCCATAGTTCCCTTAGAACTAAATCCATTCGAACAACACATCATGGATGAGAAAGCGGACATAAAACGATTCAATAATATTTTCGTCACCCATCGGGACCGATACATTCGGTTCGCCTATTCTTACACATATAATCAAGAAACAGCAGAAGACCTGGTGACGGAAAGCCTGATGTATTACTGGGAGAACCGGCATCGGTTAGAAGAAGTCAAAGACATACCCTTATATATATTAGTCACCCTAAAAAACAAATGCCTGGATTACCTTCAACGTGAACGAACCTGGAATAACATCGCTGAAAACTTACTGTCCAACAAAGAATGGGAACTACAAATGCGCATCTCCAGCCTGGAAGCATGTGAGCCGGAGACATTGTTCAGCAATGAAGTACAAGAACTTGTCAACCAAGCACTGGCCAAACTACCGGAAAAGTCCAGACATATTTTTATCATGAGCCGATACGAAGGGAAAAACTACCAAACAATAGCCAAGGAAACCAACCTTTCAGTGAAGAGTATCGAATTCCATATCAGTAAAGCTCTGAATTTACTACGCAAAGAGTTAAAAGACTACCTTCCTTGTCTGCTATTTGTGGTGGACTTCTTTTATACTCCCTAAATATTTTCACGTTAACCAGACAGTGAAAATAAACCCTCTTGCCAAGAGATGAAAAATAATAAAAAATAGTTCGTTTTCCCTTTAGGGTATTTTTCCTCCCGTTCGCCCTTAATAATAGAAACAGGAAAAAATGGAACAGAAGTTACTACATAAAATGTTTAACGGAGAGGCCACAGATAACGAGCTGACTCAGATCCGCCAATGGGTAAATGCCGATAAAATGAACAGAGAAACTTTCTATCATGAACGTGCCCTGTTCGACGCACTCCAATTAAATGCTTTTCAAAAAGGAAATCATGTCCGCAAGCAGTCCGTACCACTCTGGAAATGGATCGGAAGTGCTGCCGCTGCTGTTATCGCCCTATTCTTATTATATAACATTCCGGTATTCACCACTAAAAATATCCAGCCAGAAATAGCGCTCAACACAATTAAAGTTCCTGCCGGACAACGGGTTGAAGTAACGCTTTCAGACGGGACTCATATCTGGCTGAATGCCCGGTCGGAATTTTCTTATCCGGCTTCGTTTAACGAAAATACAAGAGAAGTCCGTTTAAAAGGAGAAGCATTTTTCGATGTAGCCAAGGATAGAAACAAAAAGTTTATTGTCAATACAGGCCGCTGCGAAGTGGAAGTCTTAGGAACACAGTTTAATGTGGAAGCCTATAACGAAAATGAATTTTCCACAGCCCTCATACAAGGCAGCGTAAAAGTTACCGACAAATCACAGCCAGACGAATCAGTTGTGTTAGAACCCAATAATACAGTCAGTCTCAACAACGGAAAACTGACGGTCACTCCCATCACCGACTTCAATCCATATAGTTGGAAAGAGGGACTTATCACTTTTAAGGATATCAATTTCAAGGATTTGATGAAGGAACTTGAGAAAAATTTCGGTATCCGAATAATTATCGACAATCATACGCTCGACAATTATGCATGTAGTGGGAAGTTCCGTATATCCGACGGGATTGAGCAGGTGTTGAGAGCTTTACAACAAGATGCTCACTTCACCTTCGAGCGAGAGAGCGGAACTGAAATTCGCATTCAATAAACAATTAAATAGATAAGCCTATGAAAAGGAGATAATCAGAATGACGGGCAAACCATGTCCAATGTAAAAATGAAGTTTCAATCTAATATCATTTATTAAACTATCACAAAGATGAAGAAAAGAAAAATTTGTGTATCTCGTGTTTTAAAGATGACATCTCTGTTCTTCCTTTCCTGTGCCATGTGCGCACAAGCAGAAACGGTAAGTTCACAGAGCATACGCATCACTCTTAACAAAAACAATGTCCGGCTGGAAAACATCTTGAACGACATTGAAAGCCAGACTAATTTACTGTTCATTTATAACAAGAACGTAAATGTTAACCGAAAAGTCTCAGTAAATGCCCAAAATACTTCTTTACAGGAAGTATTGCAGAACCTGTTCGACAACAATGTATCCTTCAAAATCGAAGGTTCTTACATCGTTCTCTCACCAGCAGGAGCAACAGGCAGCCCACAACAAGCAAAACACACAGTGAAAGGTGTGGTTGAAGATGCATTAGGCCCTATCGCAGGTGCCAATGTGGTAGAAAAAGGAACAACAAACGGTACGATTACCGATATGGACGGTAATTTCACATTGAATGTAGCACCGAACGCAACGTTGGTCATTTCGTATATCGGCTACAAGGATCAGGAAATTGCGGTCAACAACAAGACAAATATCCAGATTAAATTAGTCGAGGACTCACAAGCATTGGATGAAGTAGTCGTTGTCGGTTACGGTGTCCAGAAACGTGCATCCGTAACAGGATCGGTTGCTTCACTTCAAGCCAAGGATATTGCAACTGTCAAGACTCCGAATGTCAGTAATGCGTTAGCAGGTAAGTTGCCAGGTTTACGTGCCGTACAAAGAAGCGGTGCTCCGGGTGACGACGATGCAAGCATTGATATTCGTGGTTTTGGTAATGCATTAGTTATCGTAGATGGTGTGGAACGAGATTTCAAACAAATCGATGCAAACGATATCGAATCGATCAGTATCTTGAAAGATGCTTCCGCCGCCGTTTACGGTTTTAAAGGTGCAAATGGTGTGATCCTTGTTACAACCAAAAGGGGGGAAATTGGGAAACCCAAGATCAACTATAACGGATATGTCGGTTTACAAAATATCACCCGTTATCCAGAATATTACAATGGATACGAGTATGCGACTTTGTATAATGAAGCTCAACAGAATATCGGAGTATCCGCGCCCTATTCGGCTGAAGATTTGGAACGTTTCAAACAAGGGATTGGAACAACTGATTGGTATGATGAGGTCATTCGAAAAACAGCTCCCACTACCTACCACAATTTAAGCGTATCGGGAGGTGCAGAAAAAGTGAAATACTTCTTCTCCCTTGGTTTCACCGATCAAGAAGGAATTTACAAGTCCAAAGCATTTAATTATAAAAAATATAACGTACGCTCCAATATCAGTGCCGAAATAGTCAAAGGTTTCACGGTAGATCTACAATTAAGCGGACGCTTGGATACACGAATGAAACCTTATGAAGCAGAACCGCTAAGTCGTAGTATTCAAATGGCTAAACCTATTTTCCCGATTTATGCCAACAACAATCCAGATTATTGGTCAAATCCTGGAGATAAAGGTAATCCTGTTCATCTATCCGATATCGACAATGTCGGTTATGACAGAAGAGATCGCCGTGAATTTAACAGATCAATCACTCTAAACTGGGAAGTACCTTGGGTAAAAGGTCTTTCTGCTAAAGCATTATTATCCTATGACTACAACAATAAATACAGTCGTAAATGGTATAAGGAATATTATGAGTATACATATGACACCGTTAATGATGTTTATAACAAATCAGGCAGTCACACTATATCCGAATTGACAACACAATCTGACAATTATTTCAAACCTAACGGGCAGATTTCTTTAAACTATAAAAATACATTCGGAAAGCATGACGTTGGGGTATTAGCCTTATGGGAATTTTACAATGATCGGACAGACTGGGTCAAAGCCTATCGTCAATTTACAGTTGGAGCCATTGATCAGATCGGTGCAGGAGACAAGACAAATATAAATAATGATGGTAAAGCATCCGTTTCTGCACATACAGGATTAGTCGGACGAATAAACTATGCTTTTGCCAGTAAATATTTGGCAGAATTCAGTTTCAGATATGACGGTTCCTACAAATTTGCACCAGGAAAACGTTGGGGCTTTTTCCCTGCAGGATCTTTAGGATGGAGAATCTCTGAAGAAGATTTTTTCAAAGAATCTTTACCGATGTTCGATAACTTCAAAATCAGGGGCTCTTATGGTAAAGTGGGAGATGAAGGTGATTTTGCCGCCTATCAATACTTAACTGGTTACACCTATCCATCTGGTAATTATGTTCTTGGATCCGGAGGACTTACAAACGGAGCTAAAGATAAAGGAATGCCTAATACAAACCTAACTTGGTATGAATCAACAACAGCCAACGTAGGATTTGAAGCTTCTGTTTTATCCGGTTTGATAAACGTGGAATTTGATTACTTCATCCGAAAAAGAGACGGCTTGCTAGCTACTCGTATACTAACATTACCGACCACTTTCGGTCAATCTTTACCACAAGAGAATCTCAATTCTGATAAAACACAAGGATTTGAAATTGTGTTGGGACACCGTAAAACTATTGGAGACTTTACATACGATGTAAAAGCGAATTTTTCTACAACACGTAATTATAATCGCCATGTAGAACGTGCGGCTTCAGCCAATATGTATGACAATTGGAGAAATAACAGTAACGATCGTTATAAAGATATTCAATGGGGTAAAGTCTGCATCGGACAATTTCAAAGTTACGAAGAAATACTGAATTCACCAGTACAGGACAACAATGGAAATAAATCCCTAATGCCTGGCGACTTGAAATTCGAAGATTGGAATAATGATGGTATCATAGACGGTAAAGACGATCAACCTATCGGATTCGGCAATACACCTCGTATGTATTATGGATTGAATCTTTACGGAGAGTACAAAGGCTTCGATTTGACTGTATTCTTCCAAGGTGCAGCCGGACATGAGGTTTTCACAACTGGTGACTTTATGGCTCCATTCATCCAGCAAGGTCTTGGAAATGGTATTACTCTGAACCTGGATCGTTGGCATCGAGAAGATCCTTCCGACATGAGTAGCGAATGGATTCCTGGGTATATGCCCGCTCTTCGTCCTACAGGCTTTTCAGCAAATGCCAGCAAAAATACATGGACCAGACAAAAAGCTAATTATTTACGTCTGAAAACTATCGAAATCGGATATACCTTCCCTAAAAAATGGATGCAAAGGGCCGGCATTGAAAACCTGCGTGTTTATGTAAACAGTTTCAATACTGCAACAATAACAAGCCGCACAGGTATCATGAAATATATGGACCCGGAAAATAGCGAAAGCATGTTCCGCTATTACCCGCAAATGAAAACATTTAATTTCGGTGTTAATCTAACATTCTAAAAAAAGAAATGATGAAGACAACAATCATAAAAAATATCGGATGCGGATTACTTTTGTTAGGTACGACAGCATGTGCCGACTACCTTGATAAAGAATCTTTCGACATCATCACTCCTGAACAGGTTTGGCAAGACCCTAAATTGATCAACGGTGTAATGGTTAATTTATATGACGGTCTGAACTTAGAAGATTTCAATTACTGGTATCGTGATGCATGGCGTTTACAAAACGCCTCTTCCATGTCTGACGAAGCGCAAGGTTCTTTCCAAAAAGATCCTCTTTTCGATAACGGAAATGCGACATACACATACGAAGACGCGTTGTTCGAACAGAAATTCTCCGATCGATACAAGAATATACGAAATTGCAACGACTTTATCTACCAATTACAGGAAGCAACGGCCTTATCGGATTCTGAAAAGAAACTGCTGTTAGCCGAATCCCGTTTCTTACGTGCCATGCACTATTTCACATTAGTTAAGCGATACGGAGGTGTACCTCTTATCGATGAACCGCAGCAGTATGATCCCAATAATTTGGAAGCTCTGATGGTTCCTCGCAACAAAGAAGTTGAAATTTATGATTTTATCGTAAAAGAATGCCAAGAAGCCGCACAAGATCTTCCCGAAACAAGAGAGGCAGAAGCCAAATACAGAGCAAATAGATATGTTGCATTATCTTTATGTTCACGAGCTGCTTTGTATGCCGGTTCCATTGCCCGCTACGGAACGGTCCAGCAAGAAGGACTTGTAGGTATCCCCGCTTCCGAAGCCGATCGCTTTTTCCAAACATCTTACGAGGCATCTAAAGCAATCATTACTTCTGGCAAATATGCCTTGTATAACAACAAGCCTGACAACAAAGCACAGAACTTTTGTGATATGTTCCTGAAAGGTAACGGTGATAACGGAGAATATATCTTCCAGAAACAATATAACGTTGCAGGAGGCAAAGGTCACGACTGGGACAAACGTAACGCACCGTTCTCTTATCGTGCCGGTGGTTGGGGATGCGGTATCGCCCCCACTCTCGAAATGGTAGAAGCTTATGAATATATAGACGGTTCGGAAGGTTCTTTAAAACTGGAAGAAAACGGGAAGTCGATTCGTTTTGACGATCCTTACGATGTATTTGCCAATAAAGACCCACGCTTATTTGCATCTGTCTATTTACCAGGGTCTCCTTGCCAAAATTCAAAAATCGAATGGAAAAGAGGTATAATCGTATCCGACAATGAAAAATATGTAGCAACAAGCCAGCCGGATGGCGGTAACACGGTAGAAATCAACGGCATTACTTATAACACTTCTGGAAAAGATGGAGGAGCCGATGCCGGAGATGCCTCCAAGACAGGCTTCTATCAGAAGAAATTCTGGGACGAAACATTGACTGATATGAATATGGGTAAATCAGAAACTCCGTGGCCGGTTTTCCGTTTAGGAGAAATTTATCTAAATTTGGCGGAAGCTGCAATGGAGTTGAACAAATCATCCGAAGCATTGGATGCTGTCAACAAGATCCGCGAACGTGCCGGAATCGCCTTATTATCAAACATCAATATGGAAAAGGTCCGTCATGAACGCAGAGTGGAACTGGCATTCGAAGGTCATCGCTTCTGGGACATGAAGCGTTGGAGAATTGCTCACTTGGATGTGGCACAAGGCGGTTTGAATGGATTCAGAGGAACGGCTTTGTATCCTTGGTATGATATTCGTGATGGTAAATATGTATTTGAAAGAGGACGTAACACCCCTAAACAATTACGAATCTTCTTGGAAAAAAATTATTATACAAAAATCAACCAAGACGATATGAATTCAAATCCGAATCTCATTCAGAACCCGGGCTATACCAATTAATCATATAATTTAGAAATTTGATATGAAAAAGATAAGTTTATTACTGATGGCCGTTTGCTCATTATGCTTCACAAGTTGTTTGAGCGATATGGATAATTATGAATCTCCCAACGGAGGCATCAAAGGACAAATCTTAGATGCGGAAACGAATGAACCGATACCACTGCCTGTCCAAGGATCTACCGGTGTTATTATTAATATGTTCGAACAGAACACAGATGCAACACAATCGGTCGATTTCTATGCAAAGATGGATGGTTCATACGAAAATGCAAAGTTGTTCAACTGTGATTATAAAATTGTTGTAAACGGTCCGTTTGTTTCTCCTTGCGAAGAATTTGTAACCGTAAAAGGACAGACAACATTGGATCTGAAAGCAACTCCGTATGCAAGAATCAACGCTTCGGCCCAGGTTACGGGTAAAAAAATCACGATTACATACAAGGTGAATCCGACAAACAGCAATTTCAAGGTATCCGAAGTGTACGGCTACTGGAATTTTGCTCCGGGTGTTGATAATGGAAATGCCAACCAAGCAGGAAAGCAGACCGTTAAGGAGCAGGAAGGGACGATCGTTTTCGATCTGGAAAACGATAAAACCTATCAGGACAATCTGTACAAAATACAAGCAAATGGCAACAAAATATATGTACGTGTCGGTGCTAAAACAGAAGGCGCAGTCAACTACAGTACCATTATAGAAACGATTGTACAATAAATAACCTTTGGCACAGATATCCTTTTTGTTTGGATCTCTGTGCCTTTTTTATTCTTTAGAGCATGAAAAAAAGTATCTTACTCATCAGTCTGGCAGTTCTACCCCTATTCGGGTATAGCCAAAATGTATTACCGGACTGGGCTTTAGGCGGCTTTGTCAGACCGGAAAAAGCCAATCCGATCATTACCCCCAATCCTTCCAATCAATTCGACTGTCCCATGCAGGACAAAAAAATAGGATGGGAAGAGAGCGATGTGTTTAATCCCGCAGCAACCGTAAAAGACGGTAAAATATATGTCCTTTACCGGGCTGAGGACAATTCTGCAACAGGAATCGGCAAACGTACTTCGCGTATCGGATTAGCAGAATCCGAAGACGGTATCCACATGAAACGCCGGAAGACCCCCGTCATGTACCCGGACAAAGATAATATGAAGGAATACGAATGAGAAGGCGGTTGCGAAGACCCACGTGTGACAATGACGGAAGACGGTCTGTATGTCATGGCCTACACTTCCTGCATCGGAAAGTGGCACGCCTCTGCATCGCCACCTCACATGACCTGGTCAAATGGGAAAAACATGGACCTGCTTTTGCTAAAGCCTACAACGGACGTTTCAAAGACATTTTCTGCAAATCCGGTTCCATGGTGACAACGATCAAAGACGGGAAACAAGTGCTGACGAAAATCGATGGAAAATACTTCATGTATTGGGGGGAACATGCGGTCTACGCAGCAACCTCCGACGATTTGGTCAACTGGACACCGATATTGGACGAAAAAAATGAACTGGCGACTGTCATCAAACCCCGTCCCCAATATTTCGACAGCGCCTTGACAGAGTGTGGTCCTCCCGCTATCCTGACAGACAAAGGTATCGTCTTGCTTTATAACGGCAAGAACCAGACAAACGACAGCAAGCGCGACAAGCGTTTCACAGCCGGAGCTTACTGTGCCGGACAGATTCTGACCGATCCGAAGGAACCGATGAAGGTTCTGCAACGTCTGGACGTTCCTTTCTTCCGTCCGATGGCTTCATTCGAAAAGAGCGGACAGTATGTCGACGGAACCGTCTTTATCGAAGGTTTGGTCTTTTTCAAAAACAAATGGTATCTCTATTACGGATGTGCAGATTCTCAGGTCAGCGTAGCTATTTACGATCCGGCCAAGAAAACTCCTGGCGATCAGATCCCGAATTAAAAGAATAATTTATGAAAAACATTTTTACAGGAATATTTTTACTTGTGTCTGCCTGCTTCATGCAAGCTCAGACACCCAATTATTACCGAAACCCGGATAAAATATATCTGGATTCGAAAGAAGGACATAACGGAAGTTTTACCTGGCAGATGCATAAGGCCGACGAGACGAAAGATCCGGCTGAAAAAATCTCACAACCAGGCTATCAGACCGGAAAATGGATGCCGGCAATCGTTCCGGGTACGGTCCTGAATTCCCTTGTCCACAACAAGGTGTATCCGGAGCCTTATTATGGCATGAACAACAAGTTAGACCGGAATATCATCCCAGATCTTGCCAAAACAGGACGCGAGTTCTACACCTATTGGTTCCGCACGGAATTTGACGTACCGGAAAACTATAAAGACAAAATCGTCTGGCTTCAGGTAGACGGTATCAATTATCGTGCCGAAATATGGGTAAACGGTTATCTGCTTGGCAATATGTCCGGCATGTTCAAACCGGAGTATATCAATATCACCGACTTCGCCCGTATCGGTCAGAAGAATGCCTTGGCAATCAAGGTTTATCCGGTCGATATGCCGGGAACCATCAAACCGAAGCAGTGGGGAGCTGCCGGCGAGTTTCACAATGGTGGAGACGGTAACATCGGACTGAACACAACCATGCTGATGAGTGTCGGTTGGGATTTCACCTTCAACGACGGCATCCGCGACCGTAATACCGGCATCTGGAAAAACATCAGTCTCTATGCCACAGATAAAGCAGTTATCCGCCATCCGTTCATCAAATCCGAACTTTCAAAACCCAACTACGACCTGGCAAAAGAAACTGTCAGCGTAGAAGTGACAAACCCGACACAGCGTGGCATAAAATGCACGGTCAAAGGAGAAATCATCGGCGAAAACATCACGTTCAGCAAAGACCTGAACCTATTCAGAGGAGAAACAAAGGAAATTTGTTTTACTCCGGAAGAATTCCCACAACTGACAATCAAGAACCCACGTCTGTGGTGGCCGATCTTCAAAGGGAATCCGGAACTGTACGAACTGAAACTGACCGTAAGCATAGACGGTAAAGTGTCCGATGAAACAAAAACCCGTTTCGGTATCCGGGAAATCACATCCGACCAGAATACACCGGACAAATCCCGCCAATTCTATGTGAACGGCAAGAAACTTTTCATCCGGGGAACCAACTGGATTCCGGAAGGGATGCTCCGTACCTCCGACGAACGTACTTATGCAGAATTGCGCTATACAAAACAATCCGGTATCAACCTGATCCGCATGTGGGGCGGCGGCATTGCCGAATCGGACTATTTCTTCCAGCTATGCGACGAAATGGGACTCCTTGTCTGGCAGGAATTCTGGATGACCGGAGACACCAAACATCCGCAGGATAAAGATCTATACCTGAGCAACGTCGAGGCAACCGTAAAACGCCTGCGCAACCATCCTTCACTGGCCTACTATGTTTCGTCTAATGAAAGCACGGAAATGCCAGGAGCAAAAGACCTGATCATGAAACTGGACGGGACACGCGGTTACCAGATGCAGTCGGAATGTGACGGCGTGCACGACGGCAGCCCTTACAAACAGGTAAACCCGATGCAGCATTACGAGAATACGGCATCCGAACGCGGTAGCCGTGTCGATGGCTTCAACCCGGAATATGGTTCGCCCACTATCCCGACAGTCGAAACACTCCGCGAAGTAATGGACGAGAAAGACCTCTGGCCGATCAATAAGGAGGTATGGGATTATCATGATGGCGGAGGATTCCATCTGATGTCGACCATGTACACGGACCTTACCAACCATTATGGCCCTTCCTCTTCCATCGAAGAGTTTGCCACCAAAGGTCAGGCGGTCGGTGCGATGAACTCAAAATCGATCTGGGAAGTCTGGAACTATAACAAATTCGGTTATGGAGACCGCTACGCATCAGGGTTATTGTTCTGGTATCACAACTGCCCAGTCAGTCAGGTTTGCGCCCGTATGTGGGACTACTCTTTGGAACCAACCGCCTCTTTATATCATACTCAGAACGCATTGGAACCGCTTCACGCACAGTTTGATTACTTGAAAAATACGGTTTCTGTTTATAATGACTACTACCAGGCATTCAAGGACTATAAAGTAACTGCCGAAGTGTACGACCTGAACAGCAAAAAGGTATGGGGCAAAAGCCAGAAGATCGATATCCCGGAAGACGGTGTCGTAAACGATATCTTCACAATCGATTTTCCCCAAAACATCACGCAGGTCCATTTCATAAAACTACGCCTGTTCGACACGAAAGGGAAAGAAGTCGCCAATACATTCTACTGGCGTTCCAACGACAAGTATGAAGGACGCAAGACCTTAACAGGCCCGACCTCATCCGGCTTCGAAGATCTGTCGAAATTGAAACAGGTGCAACTGAAGACTCGCTACCAAACTTATCAAGAAGGTGATCGGCATTTCATTAAAGCTGAAATAAAGAACCCTTCTTCAACCGTAGCATTCTTCACCCAGCTTCAATTGCTTGGTCAGGACAAAAAGCCGGTGCGCCCCAGTTTCTACACAGACAACTTCTTCTCGCTCTTACCGGGAGAAAGTAAAACCGTCATCATAGAAACAGCCGCAAGCGATATGCCATCCGAACCGACATTCGTTGTGAAAGGTTGGAATATCAAACCGAGTAGTTTCAAATTGTAATTCCATAACGGTAAATGCAGTATATGGTAGTATTTCTTGCCGATATCAGCAAGAAATACTACCTTTGTAGATATAATGTCACTATCAAACTTGCCGATAGATGGAAAACCAACACGATCGGAGTGACGGATGAAGCGATTAATGTAGACGACATCATCGAAACCACCAACCATTTCCGCGCCGTAGACTACATTATCCAAGAGAACAACGGCAAACTTACCGAAACGTACATCAAACAACTCCACTTTATTTTGAAATCCGGTACATCTGAAGAACGAAAAGAAATGTTCTACTACAACGGCTTACGGCACTGGCCGCACATCAAAGGATATCTGGCCGATACCTGCCTGACGGCACAGGATCATTTCAAGGTTTTGCTGGAGAAATTTCATATCAAATACGACCATAACTAAATTTGTTTCCGTACTTTTGCCGAAAATTTACAACTATGCCGACATTTTTCGTTGTCCTCATCAGTATTTATCTTGCGGGAAACATCTATATATTCAGGAGAGGGGCACAGGCTTTGGTAGCTCAGCCTTTCGGTGTTAAAGTTTTATTAGCCGTACTATTCTGGTGCGGTGCCTTGGCGTTTATCGGTAGTTTTTTAGCACGAAACACCAAATTGCCGGTTGTTTTGGCTCATACAGCCCACGAGATAGGGACCGGCTGGTTAGTTTTCACGCTTTATATGGTATTATGCCTAATCATATTCGATTTATTCCGACTTTTCAACTTTCCATGCAAATATGGTTTCTATATATCCTTATTTCTGACACTTAGCCTATTAAGCTATGGATACTATAACTACCAACATCCGAAAACAGAAGTTTTCAACATAGTTATCAACAAGCAGACGGTTCATAATGAACAGCCGTTGAAAGTCGTTTCCGTCAGCGACGTTCATTTAGGGTACGGGACAGACAAAGAAGAACTCAAACAATATGTCGAGATGATCAACGCGCAGAAACCGGATCTGATCCTGATAGGCGGCGACTTGATCGACAACAGCGTAGTTCCCCTTTATGAAGAAAAGATGACGGAGGAACTGGCTGAATTGAAAGCACCTTTGGGAATCTATATGGTTCCAGGAAATCATGAATACATCAGCGGCATACGGAAGAGTATGCAATTCATAAATGAAACGCCGATCCGCCTATTGAGAGACGATGTCGTAACATTGCCTGGCGGTATACAAATAATCGGACGGGACGATCGCAGCAATAAATCCCGGCTATCCCTGCAAGAACTGGTGAAAAACATTGATCCGGCAAAACCTGTTATCCTTTTGGATCATCAACCGTACAACTTGTCGGATACGGAAAATGCGGGCATCGACCTTCAGTTCAGCGGACATACGCATCGTGGACAGGTATGGCCGGTCAGTCTCATTACCGACCATCTGTTCGATCAAAGTTATGGTTACCGTAAGTGGGGAAACAGCCACATATACGTTTCCTCCGGACTATCGCTTTGGGGACCGCCTTTCAGGATAGGTACCGACAGCGAGCTTGTCGTATTCAACATTACCTGTAAATAGTTTGCAGACATGAAAGTTTTCATTCAATCGATAGTAGCACAGATATTACTAAATCCTTATATCTTCTGGCGAGGGTATCAGGCAATTCCCCCCAAAAAGAGTTGGAGGATTCCTTATATCTTGTTTTTTATCCTTGAATTATCAATCTTCTTTTTCGGATTTACGTTCCGCAATGTATTGCCGGACTCTGTCATGATTGCCATCCAATATATCTGTAACACCTGGTATATCGCATCTATTTATATCACGCTATCCCTATTGGGTCTGGAAGTGCTCCGGCTTAGCAACCGTTTCTTCCATTGGTTTCCCGGCTGGATTACGAGCCACTGGAAACAAACGAAACTGGTCCTGTTCTTTTTAGTCATGGCAATCGTTACCGGCCTGATGTTTCATGCTTACCATGTCGTCGCCTATCCGGTTGTCAAAGATGTATATGTCACCCTACCCAAAGGAAGTAGCAACCGTGACAGCATGACGATTGTCATGATGAGCGACCTCCATATCGGAGAAATGATCGGTAAGAAACTGGTACAACGATACGTGAAGATGAGCAACGCACAACATCCCGACCTGGTCGTCCTAGTAGGCGATATCATGGATTATGAATCACGCTTTGCCGAAAAAGCACATATCGAAGAGGATTTGAAACAACTGAAAGCCCCATTAGGCGTGTATGTGGTTTATGGCAACCATGAGTATCGCGCCAACCGCATAGCCAAATACCGTTGGCTGAAGAAAACAGGGGCGACGCTTCTGATCGATTCCGTTGCACGTCCGGACTCTTCATTCTATCTGATCGGACGGGACGACCATATCAACAAGAAAAGAAAGCCGTTACATGTACTCATGGCAGGCATAGACACAACCAAACCGATCATCGTATTGGATCATCAACCCTGGTCGTTCACCGAAATGACAATGAACGGTGTGGATCTCGGACTCCACGGGCATACCCATAACGGACAGCTATGGCCTTACCCCCTCGTAATGAAATTGATCTATGAATGTCCGTATGGCTACCATAAGAAAGGGCCGGTCCAGTTCTATGTATCTTCCGGCATCGGGATAGCCGGACCTCCCTACCGGGTCGGTACTGTATCAGAAATGATCGTGCTGCACATCCGGTTTGCCAATTAAGCAGGATGAAACATTGCCTCCATCATGGCGATATCCATCTTCACTTCCCCCTGCAACAGATATTGAGTTTGCTTTTGGACTACATTTTTATAGATTGCCAACGCTTTCTCCCGATCTCGCTCCTTATAAAGTGCCCAAGCACAGAGAAAACGCTGTTTTGAAGACATCAAAACACGGTATTGCCGAACGTAAAGTTCTATTTCTTTCGTGTATAACGTATCTGCCCATCGGTTATGCCCAGTCACCAGATCCAAATAGATGAGTTCGCAAACCACCTCTTTCGCCAAAAGCCCGATCATCTCCCCCTTGTGTCTTGCAATCTCTTCCAATGCAACATAGGCCTCTTCCATTTGCCCTAAATCCAGCAGTCGCCCTACTTGCAGCAAACGGATATTCAGTTGCATCGGTTCCCCGTAATCAATGTCATCCACCCAAGCAAACCACTCTTCCGGCATATCCTTTATCCGGATACCTTCTTGTATACAGGCATTGACGCGCAGCTGGACTATCATCGCCTTTTTACTCTTCGGGTACTTCCTCATCAAACGTACATTGGCCGCATCATTAGTAATTCCCCGCTTGAACGGGATGCCATTGAGCAATCCCAACGACACACCGGCAAAACACATCATAACCAGGAATTGTGCCAGCAGAGGAGAAGGATCTTCCACCACATACCAAACCACAAAAGCCAAAAGCGCTACCGACATATTGACAATAACGCCTCCCCAATGGTAAAGCACAACAGGGATCTCTTCCAAAGGCTTGTCAGGCGGGAGCATCAGGCATTGTCCACCTGTCCCCGCGATGCCGAAACGCTTCAAACGAAATTTTCCCTCTTGGCGAATCAGCGTCCAATTGAAAATACGGAAAGAGACAAAACGATAGCCGGAGAGCAGCCCGAAAAGCAAATGGCCTCCTTCATGCAAAACAATTTGCAAAATAAAAGCGACCAACGTACAAACGATGCTCCCGGCAAATATTCCCACCACCTCAAGCGCCTCTATCTTGGCCAGCTTCTGCACCAGTTCATTCCATGTCATATCCGTAAACGACACGATACCGGCACACACCAAAACAATGCCGATCAAACATCCGATGCCAAAAAACACAAGCAACTTCAAAGCACTCTTCATGGCAAGTCTCTTACCTCGATTATAATGTAACCGTTTTCTCTACCTTTCCCGGCGCTTCCAATGTCTGCTGGTATAATGCTGGATCACCCAACACTTCCAGCGCCTTATCCAAAACATCATCTTCTTTCAAGCTGTTTATCAACTCGCCTTTCTGGAAATAATAACGTTTCATAATCTCGGAAGTCAACAGTTTCTTAATCTGATCCTTGTTGCGGTCGAAATCCCGATCCAAGTCCGGAGTCAGTTTAGCTTCCAAAGAATTGAAGAGGGTAGAATCATTATCCATGTAACCTTCAAACTTAGCCACTTCTTTCAAGTTCTTCAACAGCTTTTCACTCTGCCGGTCATAGGTGAAGTTCTTTTCTTTAGCATATTGCTTGAAAGCCTCAAAATCTTCATCCGTCACCTCGAAGTCTTCGGGCGGAGCGATTTTCTTATGTTTTTGGGACCATTCGGCGACAAAGTCCGTTAAGAGAAAGTCTGTCACCAAATAGAACATCATAGTCGGTGTTTCCGGTTCTTCTATTTTAAAGTCAGGGGTAATACCGCCTCCATCCCGAACGGGACGTCCTTTGGAAGTATAGAATACGGACGTCAGGCTATCTGGAATAGCCCCGACGCTACCATCTGCTTTCCGGTGCGAATAGTCCATCTGCTGGATACAACGGCCGCTAGGGATATAATATTTGCTCATCGTCACTTTCACACTTCCATTATAAGGAAGTTCACGGGGAGACTGCACAAGTCCCTTTCCGAAAGAACGCTGTCCGATCAACACAGCACGGTCCATATCCTGTAAAGAGCCCGAAACGATCTCGGCAGCAGAAGCAGAGGCTCCATTAATAAGGACAGCCATCGGCATCACCGTGTCGAGAGGTTCGCCCGGTGTCCGGTAAGTGCGGTCCCACTGGCTGATCTTCCCTTTTGTCGAAACCACTTCTTTCCCCTTCGGGACGAACATACCGACTATTTGCGTAGCGCTTTCCAACAAACCGCCGCCATTGTTACGCAAGTCCAGAATCAGTGATTTTATATGATGGTTCTTTTTCAAGTCTTCAAACGCATTTTTTACTTCCTGCGCACTCTTATCTGTAAAACCCTTCAAATAGATATAGCCTACGCTATCACCACGCACACCATAATAAGTAACCTGATTTTCCAAAATCTGCCTGCGCACCAGTTCCACTTCACGCGGTTTCTTGTCATACGGACTCTGTATCTTCAATACCATTTTCGTATTAGGGACACCTTTCAACAGGGCACTCACCTCATCCGAAGATTTGTCGGTCACATCCACCGTATCGATAGTCAGAATGCGGTCGCCCGCTTTCAATCCTGCCAAAGCAGCCGGCATCCCTTCAAACGGCTCGATAATATAGACACCGCCTTCTTTCCGTTCACGGATATAAGAACCGATACCGCCATATTCGCCGGTCGTCATGAATTTCAGTTTATCCATTTCCTGCTCCGGGTAGTATTCGGTATAAGGGTCCAAGCCGCCTAACATGGCATCGATACCCCGACGCACCGTTTTCTCGACGTCGACCGAATCCACATAAAACATTTCCACCTCTTTTACCAGAGCGTTAAAGATATCCAGGTTCTTACTGACCTCGAAACGATTGTCTTTCTGTGCCTGTCCGGGAATCACGCCTCCTAACAGAAGCAGCAAACTAAAAAGAACTATTATTTTCTCTCGTTGTTTATACATAGAATATTTAGTTAATTAACGACGTAAATGTATATAATAAACGCTTGTCAGGACAATATACTATTTACTTTTAACTTTATTTGTTCCCATTTATCATCCGGTATCTGCGCCCCGATGACATCAATTATGTAACCGGCCAAAAGCGATCCGATACGTGCCGACTGCTCCAAAGTCGCACCGACCGACTGTCCGTAAAGGAATCCGGCGGCAAAGTGGTCGCCGGCTCCCGTCGTGTCGACCGGTTTGCCGCCTTCCGCCGGAACAGCGATAACCTGTCCCTTGCTTCCCACCAGAGCGCCTTCTTTTCCTAAAGTGACTAAAGAAATCTCTACCTGTTCTGAAAGGACCTTGACCGCTTCGTGTGCTTTCAGCCCGGTAAAGGCTTCCGCTTCGCTTTCGTTGGAGAAAAGGATATCGACATATTCAGGGATAATATCGTCTAATAGCCCCCGGAAAGCATTCACGATATTGAAGTTAGATAGATCGAGGGCAACCTTCAATCCTAACTTTTTCGCTTTCTGCATAGTAGTGCGCACCAGTTCTTCGTTCACCAACAGATAACCTTCGATATAAATACATTGGTAAGCGGAAAGCATCTCTTCCGTTATCTCATCCGGCGTGATCGTCGGGGCCGGTCCGAGGAAGGTTCCCATCGTACGCTCGCCATCGGGAGAAATCAGAACCGTGCAGCTACCGGAAATACCGTCTGTCTTGGCAAAATAGGGAGAGACATTCGCTTTTTTCAAAGCCTCTTCATAATACTCACCTACAGAATCGGATCCGATCTTACCTATAAATCCTGCTTTTGCTCCCAAAATAGCCATCGCACGCATGGTATTGCATACTGAACCTCCCGGTGCCTGACTGCGTTCAAGGCCTTCCTGCGATTTACGGATTTTAATCATCTGCTCCTGGTTGATCATATCCATTGCGCCTTTCTGTATGCCTACTTCCGCCAGTACATCATCGTTCTCAAGCTTCAGCAGAACGTCTACCAAAGCGTTTCCTAATCCAATCGTATTCATTTTTTCTATTTTTTTTCGCAAAGATATTGCATATTTCAAAAAGAACCTCTACTTTTGCAGTGCAAATTCAGAAAGGGATTAATAAGTCCCGAACTGAAAGAAATAAATTCTTCCTTAGCTCAGTTGGTTAGAGCATCTGACTGTTAATCAGAGGGTCCTTGGTTCAAGTCCAAGAGGAAGAGCAAAAGACATCGGGAAAGACTGAAAAAGACATATTCTTCCTTAGCTCAGTTGGTTAGAGCATCTGACTGTTAATCAGAGGGTCCTTGGTTCAAGTCCAAGAGGAAGAGCGAAAAGACATCGGGAAAGACTGAAAAAGACATATTCTTCCTTAGCTCAGTTGGTTAGAGCATCTGACTGTTAATCAGAGGGTCCTTGGTTCAAGTCCAAGAGGAAGAGCGAAAGAGAGAGATACTTCACAAGAGTATCTCTTTTTTTATGCATGATTGGGACGATAACCTGATCGAATAATTGCCTGGCAGGTTATAGTCTTTTTACGTGTAATTATATTACCTTTGCATTATGGGAAAGAATAAATTAGCAAAGTTTGACGACATGGCGAGCTATCCCCATGTGTTCCAATATCCGTTTGCAACCCTTCAAGAGAAAGGATTTGAGCTAAAGGGGCACTGGCACGAACAGTTCTTTAAGAACGACAATCCGATCGTGCTTGAATTAGGCTGCGGAAAAGGAGAATATACGGTAGGTTTGGGAAAGTTATTTCCCAACAAAAATTTTATAGGAGTCGATATCAAGGGAGCCCGTATGTGGACAGGGGCGAAAGAATCGCTTGAGGCAGGTATGACGAACGTTGCCTTCCTCAGGACCAGTATCGAACTGATCGCCCATTTCTTTGCTGCCGGAGAGGTGGCCGAGATCTGGCTCACCTTCCCTGACCCGCAGATGAAGAAAGCGAACAAACGCCTTACCTCCACTCGCTTCATGAAGATGTACCGCGAGATACTGGCGGGAGACGGCATCATACATCTGAAAACAGACAGCAACTTCATGTACACCTACACCTGCGAGATGGTAAAAGCAAATCGCTATCCCGTACTGTTCAGCAACGACGATTTGTATCATTCGGGGCTGACAGACAACATTCTTTCTATCAAGACCTATTATGAACAGCAGTGGTTGGACCGCGGATTAACCATCAAATATATCAAGTTTGTCTGTGAAGAACGGGATGAACTGGTAGAACCGGAAGTGGAAATCGAATACGATCCGTATCGCAGTTTCAACCGGAGCAAACGGAGTGCGTTGGCTTCCGGCAAATAATTCATAAATCATAAATTATAAATCATACAACATGACACTCTATCCAAAGCTAATCATGGACGCACTGGCAAAGGTGCGTTACCCCGGCACAGGAAAAGACCTTGTGACAATGGGTATGGTAGAAGATAATATCCGGATCGACGGTAACAAAGTAAGCTTCTCGCTCCTTTTCGAAAAACCGAACGATCCGTTTATCAAATCGGTGGTAAAAGCTGCCGAGACGGCTATCCTTACTTACGTAGGAGAAGAAGTGGACATCAAGGGTAATATCACGGTTGACGCCAAGCAGGCGGCCCGTCCTGAACCAGACAAGCTGCTGCCGGAGGTAAAAAATATCATCGCCGTATCTTCCGGCAAGGGTGGCGTAGGCAAAAGTACAGTAGCGGCCAACTTGGCGGTAGCGCTGGCTTTGCAGGGTCACAAGGTCGGTTTACTGGATGCCGATATCTTCGGTCCTTCGCAGCCTAAGATGTTCAATGTAGAAGAAGCCCGTCCCTATATGGTGGAGGTGGGAGGCCGCGAACTGATCGAACCGGCTGCCAACTACGGCGTGAAGCTACTGTCCATCGGTTTTTTTGTCAATAAGGAAGACGCCGTCCTTTGGCGCGGCGCAATGGCAAGCAATGCCTTGAAACAGTTGATCGGCGACGCCAACTGGGGCGATCTGGACTATTTCCTGATCGACCTGCCACCGGGAACAAGCGATATCCACCTGACGATGGTACAGACATTGGCCATCACCGGCGCCATCGTTGTCAGCACACCGCAAGAAGTGGCGTTGGCAGATGCCCGCAAAGGGATCAGTATGTTTACAGGTGAGAAGATCAACGTACCAGTATTGGGACTGGTCGAGAACATGTCTTGGTTCACGCCTGCCGAGCTGCCAGAAAACAAATACTACCTGTTCGGCAAAGAAGGAGGCAAACGTCTGGCGGAAGAACTGAATATCCCGTTGCTAGGACAAATCCCCATCGTACAAAGCATTTGCGAAGGTGGAGACAGCGGAAAGCCAGTCGCCCTCAATCCGGACAGCATCACTGGCCAGGCATTCCAGAAGTTAGCCGAAAATGTCGTGAAACAGATCGATTACCGTAACGAACATTTGGATCCGACAAAGAGGGTTGTTGTTACCAAGAAGTAATAAGAGAGTGAGTAGGATGTGTCAAAAAGAAAGAGAAATCAATTCCTTGCCGGGGGATTAATCCCCCGGCAAAAGAGAGAGATAAATTTTGACACATCACCAAGAAATTGGACACAATCCTATCTTCTTATTATAAAGTATACCGTCTTAGGAAAGCGACCGTCCGATGTATTTCGGGATACATGATGATGTCTTCGCCAATGAAGGGAACCTCTTTGCGATAGGCTTTCAAGAATTTCTCCAAGATAGGGGAAGTACGCGCCGGACGACGGAACTCGATACCTTGTGCCGCATTCATCAGCTCGATCGCCAGGATATGATCCAAGTTGTCCATAATCTTAAAGAGCTTCGTCGCCGCATTGGCTCCCATACTCACATGGTCTTCCTGCCCGTTGCTGGACACGATCGAGTCGCTGCTGGCGGCATAACAGTACATCTTGTTCTGGCTTACCATGCTGGCTGCCGCATATTGCGGGATCATAAAGCCGGAATTCAGTCCGGGATTGGCAACCAGAAACTCAGGCAAGCCCCGAAGCCCCATGATCAACTGCGCGACACGGCGTTCGGAAATATTTCCCAACTCAGCCAACGCAATCGCAAGGAAATCGTAGGAGATCGCCAACGGCTGGCCGTGGAAATTACCTCCGGAGATGATCTTGTCCTCGTCAGGGAAGATCGTCGGGTTGTCCGTCACGGAATTGATCTCGGTAAGCAATACGCCGGAGACATACCGGATCGCATCTTTCGTCGCCCCGTGTACCTGCGGGATGCAGCGGAACGAATACGGGTCCTGCACATGCTCCTTCTTCCGGCTGATCAGTTCGCTGCCCTCCAGAATACGGCGGAAAGCATCGCCCGTCTCGATCTGTCCGGGATGCGGACGCATCTGCTGGATGCAATCCATAAAAGGATCGATCCGCCCGTCGAAGGCTTCGAGCGACAAGGCTGCAATCAGGTCCGCCCGCTTCGACACGGCAAAAGCACGCATCAGGGCAAACACGCCGTTGGCACTCATAAACTGCGTACCGTTCAGCAACGCCAATCCCTCTTTACTCATCAGGCGCACCGGCTTCCAGGCAAACTCGTCCAGGACACTGATTGCCTCCCTCTTCTTCCCTTTATAATACACATCTCCCACTCCGATAAGCGGAAGGAAAAGATTCGCCAACGGAGCCAGGTCGCCCGACGCACCAAGCGAACCACGGTCATAGACGATCGGGAGCACGTCATTATTAAAGAAATCAAGGATACGCTGCACCGTTATCACCTGCACGCCGCTATGCCCCAGCGACAAAGCATGCGCCTTCAACAGCATCATCAGGCGGACAATCACCGGGCTCACCTCATCCCCCACGCTACAGGCATGGCTTTTCACCAAATTCTCCTGCAAGGTGCTGAGTTCATCCGGCGAGATATTCTTATTACACAAGGAACCAAAGCCTGTCGTGATGCCGTAAAGCGGCTCGCTCTGTGTCTCGATCTTCCGGTCCAGATAATCGCGGCAACGCTGGATACGTTCCTTCACTTCCGGGGTCAGTTCCAACTTCATATTTCCGGTCAGTATCTCTTCGATACGTTCGAACGTCAGCGGTTCCGCCCCCACATAATGTACATTTCCCATAACGTTCTACTTTCAATTTTCAACTTTCAATTGCTCCTGCGTCCAATCCAGCAACTTCTTTTCTATCCGGATCGCTTCGGATTCGAGGAAATCCGCTTTCTCCGACATCCGTTTGACAAACGCTTCATCCTTTATGGATGTAAGATTGATACGGACATTCAGCAAAGCCCCTAACACACAAGTACGGGCCGTCATCATCGCCACACAGGCATCGGTCACGGCATTCCGGTTCCCTTTATGCGCCACATATATAATAGTCTCCATCACCGAGGCAATCTCTTCGGCCACTTCCATCGGGACCATAGCCGCCTGTTTCGTCGCGTCCTGGATCACCCGGCTGCGCTCGGCTTTTTCCTCCTCCGTTTCCTTCGGGAGTTTAAAGGCGGCAAACACACGGTCGTACGCTTCGCTGTCGCGGTCTATATCCCGGATCAGCCGTTCACGAATGATGGCTGCCTCCGTCGCGATTGTCCGCATCTGGCCTTCCACATCGGCATATTTCTTCTTACCGATCGTCAGGTTTGCCACCATCTCGGTAAGTGCCGTCGCAATAGCCCCGTTCAGAGCCGAGATACTTCCGCCCCCCGGAACAGGCGCGCTACCCGCCGTTTCTGCAAGAAATCCTTTGATTGTCAAATCTACAAGCATTGTGTCTATTATTTAAGATTAAACATTTTATCTTCATCCCGTCAAACGATATAAAGCACGCCGTCTTTGATAACCGTGTCCACGATATTCATTCCTATATGATAAGGAAGGAACTTATAAGAAGGGAATTTCAACAAGACCAAGTCCGCCTTCTTTCCGACATCGATGCTACCGACCTTCTTTTCCCGCCCTAACGCTGCCGCTCCGTTGATCGTAAGGGCGGTCAGGGCTTCTTCGGGAGTAAGTTTCATCTGGATGCAGGCCAGGGCGAACAACAACGGGATCGAACCGGAGAAGCAACTACCGGGGTTCAGGTCGGAAGCCAGTGCCACGGCGCAACCGGCATCTATCATCCGGCGTCCCGGAGCATAAGGTTCATTTAGCGAGAAAGCGGTAAGCGGAAGCAAAGTCGCGATCGTCCCCGAACGTGCCAGGCGTTTGATGCCGGTATCGGAGATATGCAACAGATGGTCGGCACTCACGGCTTTCAGGCGGGCTGCCAATTCGGCTCCTCCGAAAGAAACGATCTCATCGGCATGAAGTTTCAGTTTGAAACGCTGGCTGCGGGCTGCTTTCAACAAACGTTCGCTTTGTTCGACCGAGAAAACGCCTTGTTCGCAAAAGACATCGCAGAAGGTTACCGAATGTTCTGCACGCACATGGGGCAACACTCCTTCTATTATGTAATCGACATATGCGTCCGTACGCCCGGCAAACTCCGGCGGGACAGCATGTGCACCGAGGAAAGTAGAGACCACATCCAACGGGTGTTCGTCGTTCAACTCCTTCATGACACGAAGCTGGATCAGCTCGGTCGCCAAGTCAAGACCGTAACCACTCTTTCCTTCGACAGTAGTCACGCCCATATCCATCATAGCGTCGAGACGGTCGTATGCATCGCCGTACAGGTCATCATAGCTGGCGTTCCGGGTCGCATTCATCGTATTGACGATCCCGCCTCCCCTTTCCATGATCGACATATAGCTGTCTCCTTTCATCCGCCAAGAGAACTCCTCCTCTCGGTAACCACCGAAGACGAAGTGTGTATGGCTATCCACAAACCCTGGCAGAAGCGCACGTCCGGAAGCGTCTACTTCCAGATAATCTCCGACATCCACTTGCCGGAGGACCTCTTCAGTCGGTCCCACATGCGTGATAATACCATCCGACATAGCAACCGCCCCGTCCTCGATTATCCCGACATCGGACATAGCCTTCCCCTTCTTCGCTTCAAAACCAGAACAAGTCACCACCTGCGACGCATTCCGTATCAATATCTTTTCGTCTTCCATCGTCTATCCCATTATCCTGGTTTCCAATACCTGATCTATTGAAAAGTCTTCCAGTCCCAAATAGTAAGAAGCCGTATCAATCAACGCCTCCATCGGAACCAACCCAATAATCTCGCTTCCGACGACTGGGACACCATAGCGACGTGCCTCAATGCGTACCAGCTCGAAAGCGCGATAAAGGGCGGTGCGGGTATAATCGGTCATATTGATCGAAACCTGCACGATGCCGCGTTCTTTCAGTTCCACTCCCATCGCCTTGCAGTAGCGGAGCCCGCCACCTATGAAGCGGATCTTTTTGGCGATACTGCTCGCGATCTCCAGGTTCGCCGTGCCCAAATTGACGTTATAAGCCACCAGCGGCATACGGGCGCCGATCGCCACTGTCCCTGCCGACGGATGCCGTTCGGCAGGCCCGAAGTCAGGTTTCCATTCCGGCTGCTTGATCTTTGCTTCCATACCCTCAAACTCTCCTTTGCGGATCGCCGCCAAGTTTTCTCGGTGTGGAGCCGAAGCCGACTTCTCATACAGGAAGACCGGCACTCGATAGAGAGCAGCCACCTTCTCGCCCACTTCTTTGGAGAGCGCAATCGCCTCATCCATCGTACACCCTCTGATCGGGATAAAAGGAACGACATCGACCGCTCCCATCCGAGGATGCTGCCCGGAGTGTTTCGTGAGGTCTATCAGTTCCACTGCCTGCCCGATAGCTTCGAGCAGCGCGTCTTTCAAGGCTTCCGGTTCACCGACTACCGTCACGACCAGTCGGTTATGATCTTCGTCATTACTGTAATCCAACAGCTTTACACCGGCTTTGGCACGAAATTTATCTACTATCTTTTCTATTTTCGCTAAATCCCTTCCCTCACTGAAATTGGGGACACATTCCATTATCTTATTCCATGTACTCATACTTTGCGTTTTAAAGAGGTACGTATACTATTTTGAATTAAATCTTCTTTCGGAATAAAAGGCAACGTGATATGATACCAATCGCCATAGCTTTCGTTAAAGGCCGCACTGGTGGACATGGCATTCGGATTCCTGGCCCAGGAACGGCGTGCCACTCCTCCCATCACATCCCAGAGCATGGCGGAACGAAGGATTTCGTCCACCCGTTCGCTTCCATCCAGCACCATACCGAAACCACCGTTTACCGCTTTCCCGATACCGACTCCGCCGCCATTATGAAGGGCAACAAGGCTCATACCCCGTGCCGCATTTCCGGCAAAACACTGGACAGCCATATCGGCCATGACGTTACTTCCGTCATAAATATTGGACGTTTCGCGGAAAGGCGAATCCGTCCCACTCACATCATGATGGTCACGTCCGAGCATGATCGGCCCGACTTCACCGTTTCGCACCATGCGGTTGAAGCGGAGCGCGATATTCAATCTTCCTTCCGCATCCTGGTAGAGAATGCGCGCCTCGGTACCGACAACAAGCCGGTTTGTCTCGGCATCGCGAATCCAGTTGTAGTTATCCCTGTCCTGCCCGCGCCGGTTCGGATCGATGCAATCCATAGCTGCTTGGTCGGTCTTTACCAGATCTTCATGTTTCCCACTCAGACATACCCAGCGGAAAGGCCCGTAACCATAGTCGAAAAGTTCCGGCCCCATAATGTCCTCGACATAGGAAGGCCAGATGAAACCGTCTTTCTCATCGACTCCGTTCCGGGAAATTTCCTTTACACCGGCATCGTAGATGGCTTTCATAAACGAGTTTCCGTAGTCGAAGAAGTAAGTGCCGCGAGCCACAAGCTTCTTGATTACCTCGAAATGACGGTGCAGGGACTGATCGACCAACGAGCAGAACCGGTCCATATCGTGAGAAAGAAGTTCCGTACGCTCGGCAAAGGAGATGCCGACAGGACAGTAACCACCTTCATAGACGGCATGACAGGAAGTTTGGTCACTCAGCAGATCGATCCGGATCACCTGCGTCTCGGCATACTCTAACAAGTCTACTATATTGCCATGATAAGCGATCGAAATCGGTTCCCTTACCTGCATAGCCTCCTGCGCCATACGGAATGCCTCTGCTTTATCTTCAGTCACATGCTGAACCCAACCTTGCGAATGGCGGGTCTGGATGCGGGAACTGTCCACTTCTGCAATGATACTGGCAGCACCGGCTATAACGGCCGCTTTCGGTTGTGCCCCACTCATTCCTCCGAGACCGGAGGAGACAAAGAGATGCCCACGCAAATCCTGATCCTGCGGAATGCCTAATTTCTTCCGCCCGGCATTCAATAAGGTATTGAACGTCCCGTGCACGATCCCCTGCGGACCGATATACATCCAGCCGCCGGCGGTCATCTGTCCGTAATTAGCGACACCCATCTGGGCGGCTATATGCCAGTCTTTCTGATTGTCGAACAAGCCGACCATCATGGAATTGGTAATAATCACACGGGGTGCATCCGGCTTGGAACGGAACAGTCCCAACGGATGTCCGGACTCGATCACGAGTGTCTGCTCGCTCGTCAGTATTTCGAGATATTGCTTGATCAGGCGATACTGCATCCAGTTCTGGCAAACCTGCCCGGTTTCGCCATACGTGACCAGTTCGTATGGATAGAGAGCGATATCGAAACTGAGATTGTTGTCGATCATCACCTGAAAAGCCTTTCCCTCCAGACATTGCCCTTTATATTGGTCGACCGGCTTAGCTTTCAAGTCTCCTTCCGGCCGGTAACGGTATCCGTAAATGCGGCCGCGAGTCATCAACTCTTCCATAAACTCCGGAGCCAGCACTTCATGCAACTCTTCGGGAATGTAACGGAGCGCATTCTTCAAGGCCGTTTCTGTTTGTGCAGGCGTAAGTGAATAGCCGCGATCAGGAGCGCGGCGGATACCGGGAACAAAAGATGGGTAAACCGGCAATTGGTTACTTAGGCGTACTTCCATAACATGATATTTTAAGGTGTTTTCTTACAATCTGTAAGTAAATAGCAGAAGTAAGAGGCGTACAAGATAAGCATTCTCTTTCATCTTGCCAACCGGCACAATTATGTTTAGAAGCACAAAAAGGGCCATTCCCTTAACCAGGAACAGCCCTTTTCTATCGGATTAAAATCTATTCTTATTTACCAGCTTCAGCAGCTGCTTTCTTATTGATCTTCTTCTTCTGCAATTCGTAAGCGATAGGAGTTGCCACGAACAGAGTAGAATATGTACCGATAATGATACCTAACAAGATAGCGAACGTAAAGCTACGGATCGTCGCACCACCCAGGATGAAGATACACAATACAACTACCAATGTAGTTAATGATGTATTGAAGGTACGGGATAAAGTCGAGTTCAATGCATCGTTGATCACCTGATAACGATCACGCTTCGGATACAGACCGATCGTTTCACGGATACGGTCGAACACAACCACGGTATCGTTGATAGAGTAACCGATGATGGTCAGGATAGCCGCGATAAAGGTCTGGTCGACTTCCATAGAGAACGGCAATACCTTCCAAAGCAATGTGTAGAATGAAATAATACACAAAGTCGTGACAGCTACAGAAGCGAATGCACCGACAGAGAATGAGATGTCGCGGAAACGAAGCAAGATATAAGCCGCCATACAGAACATGGCAAATACAACTGCGAGAAACGCAGCGTTCTTGATATCGTCTGCCATACTCGGTCCTACCTTCTGTGAGCTCTGGATATACTGATCCGTGAACTGAGCCAAAGTCGTTCCTTCCGGAAGCAATGACTTGACACCTTCAAACAATTTATTTTCGATTTCCTGGTCGATAGCCGGATCATTGTCTTCAATCTTATAGTTGGTAGATACACGAACCTGGTCGGGAGTACCGATCTGGATAACGCTAACAGAACCATCCAACTGCGCATCCAACAGATTACGGACTTCGTCAGTCTTCACATCCTGGGCGAAACGGATCACATAGTTACGTCCACCGG
Source organism: Parabacteroides sp. MSK.9.14 (assembly GCF_019041495.1). Taxonomy (NCBI): domain Bacteria; kingdom Pseudomonadati; phylum Bacteroidota; class Bacteroidia; order Bacteroidales; family Tannerellaceae; genus Parabacteroides; species Parabacteroides sp. MSK.9.14. Next base: position 59,719 of record NZ_JAHPXO010000021.1, on the reverse strand, counting down.
TGAAATCGATACCGTTGTTCAAACCGATAGTAGACATGGAGATCGCACCCAAAACGATAATACCGGCCGGAATCAGATACCCAACCTTACGGGCTGCCAAGAAGTTGATCTTCGGATTCGTCAATAAATCTTTCGTAATAGAAGTCGTAAAGGTTACGTTCTTCAGTTTATCTTTAGCCAGCAATGCTTCATAGACGATACGAGTCAGGAAGACTGCCGTCAGGAAGGACGCGAACAAACCGATAATCATCGTCGTGGCAAAACCACGGATAGGACCCGTACCGAAATAGAACAATACGACACCAGTGATGATGGAAGTCAAGTTCGAGTCGAAGATTGCAGAAAATGCATTGCTGTAACCATCGGCAATTGCTTTGTTCAACGATTTACCGGCACGAAGTTCCTCTTTCGTACGTTCGTAGATCAACACGTTGGCATCGACAGCCATACCCAGCGTCAACACCATACCGGCAATACCCGGCAACGTAAGGACTGCCTGGAAGGATGCAAGGATACCCATTGTGAAAAAGATGTTCAATACCAAAGCACCGTCGGCGATCAAGCCCGGAAGAACTCCGTAGAAGGCACACATGTAGAACATCAACAGGATCAAAGCCAAAACAAATGAGATAACACCGGAATTGATAGCTTCCTGACCCAAAGACGGGCCGACAACGTCTTCCTGTACGATATGTACGGAAGCAGCCATTTTACCGGATTTCAACACGTTAGCCAAGTCCTTTGCCTCTTCCGGAGTGAAGTGGCCTGTGATCTGAGAACGTCCGCCTGTGATTTCCACCTGCACGTTAGGAGCTGAATAAACCATATCGTCGAGAACGATAGCAACCGCTTTACCGATATTTTCTTTTGTCAGGCGAGCCCATGCTTTAGCCCCTTCTGCGTTCATAGTCATGCTAACCTGCTGTTCTGAACGGCCTGCCTGCTGAACGAAGTCTGCATTAGCATCCGTTACAACGTCACCTCCCAAAGCAGGCGTTCCGTCGCGGTTCGTCATCTTGATTGCATACAAGTAGAAATATTGTTCTTTTTCATCGATAGCCTTTACGCCCCATTTCAAAGAAAGGTTACGCGGCAGGATATCTTTTACCTGCTTCATGTTCAAGTATTCGTTGATCTTGGCAATATCTTTCTTATCGGCAATACCGACAACCGGTCCGGGAGCCAACTGTCCGTTATACTGGTTGATCTGCAGAACGGCGAACAACGGATGTTGCTTTGCGAATTCTTCCATGCTCTTGGCTGCCTGTGCTTCAGGCTTGTCTTCACCGATCTTAGCCAGCAGAGAATCTGCGTCGTTGGTTGTTTCGGCAGCAGCATTGTCGGCAACTACTTCTTCCGTTGCTTCGATAGCCGTAGTATCCGAACCTACAGCAGCAGTATCGTCCGATTTCAGGATTGTAGCCAACATATTATCGGCGGCAACCAACTGCTGGTAGATTTCCGGCAAGTTGTATGTTTCCCAGAATTCGAGGTTGGCACTACCCTGTAATAATTTACGCACACGTTCCGGTTCTTTCACACCCGGAAGTTCAACCAGAATACGACCGGCAGTTTCCAGACGCTGGATGTTCGGAGACACCACGCCGAAACGGTCGATACGGGTACGCAATACGTTAAATGAATTATCGATTGCACTCTTCAGTTCTTCCTTCAACACGGCGATTACCTGTGCGTCCGAGCTCTGCGGAGTGATTTTGTCTTTCAATTCGAAAGTACTGAAAATAGCGGATAAACGGGCGCCATTATCTAACTTCTTATACTCTTCTGCAAATAGATCAATAAAGTCCTTCTGACTTGTAACCTGATTTTCATAAGCCAGGTCCAATGCTTTATTGAAGTTCTCGTCCTGATTGTTGTTCGAAAGCGAGCGAATCACATCGGCCACATTCAATTCCAGAACGACGTTCATACCGCCCTTCAAGTCAAGCCCTAAACTGATTTCCATTTCACGGCACTCCTTGAGCGTATAGCCCAACCATACCTTCTGAGTAGATAACGAGTCCAAATAAGAACTCTCTTTTACCGGATCTCCACCTGCATACTCAGCGGCTTTACTGTTGTAATGTCTTGTCACGAACGAGAATGACAGATAAAACATACAGACAAGCGTAAGTAACACCGCAAAGACCTTTACAAATCCTTTGTTTTGCATTTGAATCTTATGTTTATGTTATTATTCGTTTTTTCACAGGGTGCAAATATAGGCTTTTTTTCTTTGTCCAACAGTAATTAGATTAATTTATTTGTCACACTCTTAGTTTATTTCAGCCACAATTATATATCTTTGCCCGTAAAAAACATAAGTAAAGAATAACCATGAAGCAACTTTTATTATTAACGCTATTTATCCCGGCCCTACTCTGGGCTCAGGAAGATTCCAAGTATTTAGCCGGAGCCGTTCCGGTCGAGAATGGTAAAGTAGTATTCGCAAAGGAGATAAACGCACCTTCTTTTTCGAAAGATGAAGTATATGACAAAATGCTGGACTGGGCGGACGGTTTCTTCAGTGAAGACGGTAACCGCGTTGTCTATTCCGACAAGGCAAAAGGCGACATCGCCGCAGTAGGGCAAACCAACCTGGTCTTCCAGAGCACCGCCCTTTCTCTGGACCGTACGGAAATGAACTATCGCGTCACGATGGAATGCGAGAACCAGAAATGTATAGTGAAAGTGGCCGGTATCCGTTACGAATATAATGTATCGTACCAGCGTGAACCGGAAAAATACACCGCCGAAGAATGGATTACAGATAAGTATTGCCTGAACAAAGACCAAACCAAATTGAACCGAGGCAACGGCAAATTCCGAAGAAAGACAGTCGATTTCATTGACGAAATGTTTGCCTCCGCCTCCGCCGCTTTAGGCACGCAGGCAACCGCCAATGTAGTTCCGGCAACACCGGTCACTCCCGCCCGGACTGTGACACCTGCCCAGACCACCCAACCGGCAACTCAGGTTCCGGCAAAAGAAGGATATGTGGCTTTTGCCGCCGACAAGGTTCCGTCTACATTATTACAGATGTTACCGGAAAGCGATATGCAGGTCGTATCCGCCGGTAAGCCGGATACAAAAGAGACATCCGCCCAGTGGAAAGGCACGGGCAATATGTTCGGCAAATCGATTGCCTCGATCGCCATCAGCAAAGATAGTCCTGTCTATAAAGAAATAGGTAACAATGACACATATAGCTTGTCTTTCTTCAAGAAAGGTGAAAGCGGGGATGCCTGGCTGATCATCGACTGCCGCAAGCAGGGCGAAACGGCAGAAGGCCAGCAGATAACCGTCATCGGTGAAATCGTAAATGTATGGATGAAATAGGATGATGAAAAAGCTGTTTTTCCTTCTATTGATCATGCTCCCTGCGCTGGCAACGGCACAGGGGCATAAAGGCGAAGTCGATGAGTGTGCCCCGATGAGAAACGGGAAAGTATGCTATCGCGACACAGTCCATGTGAAAGATATGAGCCAGGACCAGATATTCGAAGTAATCAACCAATGGGCGAAGAAAAGCTATGCGAAAGATATATTCCTGTCGAATGTCAACTCCAAGAAGTCCAAAGGGACTATCAACGTTTCTTCCAAAGTCGAGATGCTGTTGAACGATACAGACAAAACGATCATCAAATACAAGATGAAAATCAATTGCCACGACAACTGCTACTCGGCAGAAGTTAGCAATATCGTTTATCAATACGATCCACAGAACAATAAGAAGTTCAAGACGTATTCGGCAGAAAGCGTAATCGCCAATAATGGCAAAAGCAATACGGTTGCCTTGATCAAGGATCCGAAGCTGTTTTGTAATGCCACGTTCTTCTTCGTCGAAAACCTGTTTGCCGACATCCTGGATGCAGTGAACGATGCGGAACTGTAGCATAAAGAGCTAGCTCCATAAGCACGGCACAAAAATTCCCCTATACGAGAAACTACGGTTTCCTGTATAAGGGAATTTTTCATTTTCAATCCCCCTCTTTCAATTGCAAATAACACCACAGCGGATAATGGTCGGAATAACGCACCTTGTCGACCGTGCAGTTGATCGGTTTCATATTGGCTGAATGCAGGATGTTGTCGATCCTGAACCAAAAGAAGTTTTCATTATAGGTGACCCCGACACCACGGCCTGAAGCAGCATAAGCATCTTTCAACGGCCCCTGGATCGTACGATGGGCATAGGAAATCGGCGTATCGTTGAAGTCACCGCACACCAATACATAATCGGTATCGATCTTTTTGATTTCTTCGGCAACCGCTCTCGCCTGACGGGCACGTATCCGGAATGCAGGTCCCAACTTCTGTTCGATGGAACTTCTCAAACCATCGAGCGTTTCGGAATTCAGATTCTTGATAAATGCGGAATAATGGCTCCGGTCCTCCATCGTCAGCTTGAAAGACTCCAAGTGGTTATTGATCAAAGTCAACTTCTTTCCTCTTATATCCAGTTCATGAATGGACGAGCCGTTGAAAGAGCTGTCATACTTGATCTTACGGGATTTGGAGATCGGATATTTGGAAAATACGGCTATATTGAATTTGAGCGTACCGGAGGTTCCGATCGGAATAATGGAGCGATACCTATACATCTTCAAGGCATTGGCGATCTTCTGATTCGTCAAAAAGTTCTTGGAAGTACCTACTGCATATTCCTGCAGACATACAATATCCGCACCGGAATTCGCAATATACCGTATGATCGGATTCGGAGCATCTTCCGTATGGCCTTTATAACCGAATCCCATGACATTATAAGTCAAGACTTTCAGTACATTCTCTTTCGGAATATCGTCCATTCTGTCATGGAAAGGGAAATAACGGGTTACAGGCCCCCTGCAGATCAGGAACGAACATAGTCCGACCAACACAAACCGCCATTCCCAAAGAAACAGCCAATAAACAACAAAACAGAGGTTCAAAACGCAAAACACAGGAAATCCCAACCCCAGATAAGAGAAGAACACACTCCTGTCCGGTGAAATTCTGTCCGAGAAGGCCGAAGCAATGAATAGCAGAATAACTATCACATTGGCAGTACCGACTACAGATTTAAACAGAATCCTGATCGCTTTAAACCGCTCGCTCATTTTTTGCTGGCATCAAATAGTTTTTTCTTTTCTTCTGCCGAAAGGCTTTCGTAACCGGAACGTTTTAATTTATCCAATATTGCATCCAGATCGACTGTTTCCCGATGTTTACGGGCATTATATTCATAATCGGTCTCCGGACGTTTATAAGTCACACGCATCTTGGGTTTCCGCTTTCCCAGATTCACCACCCAGTCAAGCAAGCGGTTCATAGGAGCCGTCAGATCTTTGCCATCCTTGATCCGGGCGGCAAACCAGATGCCGAACAACGCCCCGCCGATATGGGCGATATGACCGCCGGCATTCGTCGATGTAATAGCCAGCAAGTCTATCACAAATGTAAACAAGGCCAGATAAATCAACTTGATCCTCCCGATCAGGAACAAGCCGATCTCCAAGTCTTTCCGGTAGAAAGAGACGGCAAACACAATGGCCATAACCGAAGCCGACGCTCCCATCAAATAACTATAAGCGGCAACTGTACGGAAATAAGGGAATATGTTGTATGCCACAAGAAACAAGACAGCCCCGGCAATACCTCCTAACAGATACAGGCCGCCTAATTGCCGCTCACTGAAAAAAGTAAGGAACAAACCGCCGAACCAGTATAACCACAGCATATTAAACAGAATATGCAGAAAGTCGAAATGCGTGAACATATAAGTAATAATCGTCCACGGCCGGTACAAAAGCAATTCGGGAGACGAAGGCACTTGCAAATACTGCAAAAACGGAAAACCGCCCAGATTGAACAGCATCAGGATCACACTTGCCAACCGTATAATGACGAATAGCCCGACATTGATATAAATCAGTTTTGCCAGGATGTTGCCGGAATTGAAAGTCCGTTTGAGATTAGTAAAAATATCGCCCATTGTCTATATCTTTCTTTTTCCAATACCGAACCAGGAAATAACCGAAAAGCATACCGCCCAGGTGGGCAAAATGCGCCACGGAATCACCACCGTTGTTAGCGACACCCATAAACAATTCGGCCAATCCGTAAAAGATCACGAAATATTTTGCCTTGATAGGAATAGGGATGAACATCAGGTACAGCGGAACATTCGGGAACAACATGGCAAATGCCAGCAAAATACCGAACACGGAACCAGAAGCACCGATCGTAATCAGATAGTTCAATGAAGGATCTCCTGCAACCAACTGTACCAGAGTAACCCCGTTCGCACTTGCGAAGGAATGGACGGAATACAGCCAAACCAGTTCCTGCGTAATACCCGCCCCGATACCCGTCACCATGTAAAAAATCAGGAAGCGCTTCGGCCCCCAGACATTCTCCAGCACGCGTCCGAACATATACACACCGAACATATTGAAAAACACGTGCGCAAACGAATGGGTATCATGCATGAACATATAAGTCACAAACTGGAAAGGATAGAAATCCTTCACACCCGGAAAGTGCAGTCCGAATAACTGGACTAAATCAATCCCGACTTTAGGTAAAACAAGACTCGCTACCCAAAACAACAGGTTGATAATGATAAGGTTTTTCGTAACCATCGGGATACTGCTCAGGAATCCCGAACTATTTTGATTCATCATATATTTACAATTTAAGGACAAAGGTATATATATTTCGGCAGTTTTCTGACAAAATAGCACTAAAACATAGTAAATCAATAAAAAAAACTCTTTTTTTCTTTGCGATATATCAAAATAGAATTACATTTGACACCGACTTTTTAGGCTATCACAAATATTGTTTAATATATTAATTATCAAACCATCATGAACAAAACAGAATTTATCAATGCTGTAGCGGAAAAATCCGGTTTAAGCAAAGTTGATGCAAAGAAAGCTGTAGAAGCTTTTGTTGAAACAGTATCCAGTGAATTAAAAGAAGGTGGCAAAGTGGCCCTTTTAGGTTTTGGTTCTTTCTCTGTTGCTGAAAAATCTGCACGCAAAGGTGTTAACCCGAAGACTAAACAACCAATCGAAATCCCGGCACGCAAATCAGTTAAATTCAAAGCTGGCGCCGAATTGACAGAAATCATCAAGTAAATTAGTCTTACACTCTCAATAAGTAAAAAGGCACTCCGCAATCGGAATGCCTTTTTTATTGCATGCCGGTTACTTTATCAAATCATAGTTATCTCTTTCCTACCCACACCAATCTTATGGTTTTTACAAAATAAACCTGTACCTTTGCAGGCAAAATAAATCCGAACATATACTAAACGAATATGGTTATCGAACAACAGATTACCGGTGCTATCATTACCGGCATAAAAGAACTGTATGGCGCCGATGTGGCAGCCAACCAGGTACAACTGCAAAAGACAAAGAAAGAGTTCAAAGGACATCTGACTCTGGTTGTTTTTCCCTTCCTCCGCATGTCGAAGAAATCTCCGGAACAGACTGCCCAGGAAATTGGCGAATACCTGCTCCGGCATGAACCGGCTGTAGCCGAATTCAATGTAATCAAAGGATTCCTCAACCTGACCATCGCCTGTGCCTGCTGGATCGATTTATTAAACGAAATCAACGGCCAGCCGTCATACGGGATCATCCCTGTAACGGAACAGTCTCCGCTGGTCATGATCGAATATTCTTCTCCCAACACCAACAAGCCGCTCCACCTTGGACACGTGCGTAACAACCTATTGGGTTACAGCCTGTCCGAGATCATGAAAGCAAACGGCAATAAAGTGGTAAAGACGAACATCGTAAACGACCGCGGTATCCATATCTGCAAGTCCATGCTCGCCTGGCAGAAATGGGGCAACGGCGTGACTCCCGAAACGGCCGGCAAGAAAGGCGACCACCTGATCGGTGACTTCTACGTCCTTTTCAGCAACAAACTGAAAGAAGAGACTGCCGCCCTCGAAGCAAAAGGCATGACGAAAGAGGAAGCCGAAGCCGCTTCTCCCCTGATGGCCGAAGCACGCGAGATGCTCCGCAAATGGGAAGCCGGCGACAAGGAGGTACGCGCTCTTTGGGAAATGATGAACAACTGGGTGTACGCCGGATTCGACGAGACATACAAAATGATGGGCGTAGACTTCGATAAGATCTATTACGAATCACAGACCTACCTGGAAGGTAAAGGCAAAGTGCTGGAAGGGCTCGACAAAGGCATTTTCTACCGCCGTGAAGACGGTTCCGTATGGGCAGACCTGACCAAAGACGGCCTGGACGAGAAACTGCTGCTCCGTGCCGACGGAACTTCCGTCTACATGACACAAGATATCGGAACTGCCAAATTGCGTTTCGACGACTATCCTATCAACAAAATGATCTATGTGGTAGGAAACGAGCAGAACTACCATTTCCAGGTATTGTCCATCCTGTTGGATAAATTGGGTTTTGAATTCGGCAAAGGCCTTGTACATTTCTCTTACGGCATGGTCGAACTGCCGGAAGGCAAGATGAAGAGCCGCGAAGGAACGGTTGTCGATGCAGACGACCTGATGGAAGAGATGGTGGGTACAGCCCGCGAAATCTCGCAGGAACTGGGCAAAGTGGACGAAATGACACCGGAAGAAGCCGAAAACATCGCCCGCATGGTCGGCCTCGGTTCCTTGAAGTACTTCATCCTGAAGGTGGACCCGCGCAAGAACATGACTTTCAACCCGAAGGAATCGATCGATTTCAACGGTAATACCGGCCCGTTCATTCAATACACATATGCCCGTATCCGTTCCGTTCTGCGTAAAGCTGCCGAACAGGGCATCATTTTACCCGAACAACTGCCGACAACGACTACCATATCCGAGAAGGAAGAAAACCTGATCCAGATGATAGCCGACTACGCTTCCGTCGTTCGCGAAGCAGGAAAGGAATACAGCCCCGCCCTCATCGCCAACTATACTTATGACCTGGTAAAAGAATACAACCAGTTCTATCACGATTTCTCCATCCTCCGCGAAGAGAATGAAGAAGTAAAAGAGTTCCGCCTTGTCCTCTCCGCCAACGTAGCCAAGATTGTCAAATCGGCCATGTCATTGTTGGGAATCGAGGTTCCGGAGAGAATGTAAGAAACGGATCATGAATATAGATCAACAGACAAACGATGCTCTCCTGCGATTTCAGCGTAATGAAGTCACAGAGAGCATTGTTTTTATACAAAGCTGGCGACAATCGAGAAAGATTCGGACAAGAAGAATGTGCTGGCCCGTATATTAGCACTACTTTTGCCATCAAGCTAATGGAAAGTAGCGAGGAAGGTGCAAAGATATGCCAACAATAAAAAAATTTGAAAAACAACTATCATACCATCATGTTTCTTGTGTGAAGATTGAATATCATAACATGCAGATATGATAGTTTCCTTTTTAACTATCATTCTACTATCATAAATCAGCTGTTTAACCATCATTTTAGCCGTTTTACCCGAAACAAAACACTCCAAAAGAGTTAAAAACAGACTGTTTTCCGGAAAACATAAGGCTTTTTTGCCGGAACACGTTACTTTTTTACACAAAAGACATTAGATCTTCTCCCTGAAATACCCGTATCAGAGCCTTTTATACCTCCATCTGACGGGTATCGACACCCGGGTCTGCAGGTAGCCGACATCCGGGTCTCAATAAAAATATGTAGTTATTCTTATGAAAATAAGCTATATAAAACGCGTAAAAAAGATACAGTCTTTATGATAGCATGATAGTTGAAAAAACATCTATCATGCCTACTATCATCTCACACAAACATTGATATTCATAATATCAAGAGCAGAGCATGATAGTATGACAGTTGTTTTTGCAATCAATAATAAGTAAGCTTTTTGTCAAGCTTTCTTTTTACGCGTTGTCTTCTTTGCAGCCGGTTTTTCTCCAGCTTCGGCTATGATCTTTTTACAATCTTCAAGTGTCAGGATTGTCGGGTCGGTTACCGTTTTCGGAATACGATAGTTCGCTTTCTGATAAGAAATATAAGGGCCGAAGCGACCTTTCAGGATTTCCATCTCCGGATCCTCCTCGAACTTCTTGATAAAACGTTGTTCGTCTTTCACCCTTTTCCCTTCGATCAAAGCGATTGCTTCCTCTGCCGTAATCGTCAGCGGATTCAAATCTTTCGGAATAGAAACAAATTTACCGTCATGACGGATAAACGGCCCGAAACGGCCGACAGCCGCCACCATCACCTTGCCTTCATATTCACCGACCGTCCGGGGAAGATCAAAAAGTTTCAGAGCCTCTTCCAATGTAATCGTATCAATGGACTGGCCTTTCATCAGAGAGGCAAACTGAGGTTTCGGCGCCTCTTTGTCGTCAGCATGTGCCGCCCCAATCTGAACGACAGGACCATAGCGGCCGATCTTCACAAACACCGGGTTGCCGCTCTTCGGATCGATACCGAGCTCGCGTTCCCCTACTTTATGTTCGGTCTTAACGGCAGCCGTAGCCTCTACGATCGGATGGAAAATCTTATAGAATTTATCGATGGCCTTCGTCCATACCAGTTCGCCTTCCGCAACCGAGTCGAATTCTTTTTCTACACTGGCCGTAAAGTTGTAATCCAACACATCCGGGAAATACTCCATCAAAAAGTCGTTTACTACCGTACCGATATCGGTCGGCATCAGTTTATTGCGGTCGGCCCCGACGGTCTCGGTCTTTTCCGCTTCCTCGATCTTTCCCTTGGACAGCGAAACAACTGTGTAAGCACGTTCCACGCCTTCCTTATCTCCTTTCACCACATATTCGCGGTTCTGGATCGTCTGGATAGTCGGCGCATAGGTAGACGGACGTCCGATGCCCAATTCTTCCAAACGGCGAACCAGGCTGGCTTCCGTATAGCGCGGAGGACGCTGCGTGAAACGCTCTGTCGCCACGATATCTTTCAATGACAATGTCTCATGGAGCTTTACCGGAGGAAGCAGGCCGTTTTCCTGTTCTTTCTCCGTATCGTCGTCATTGCTTTCCATATAAACCTGAAGGAAACCTTCGAAACTGATCACTTCGCCGACAGCGACAAAACGTTCCGTCTGTCCGCTGATACCGACCGAAATAGTCGTACGTTCCAATTCGGCATCCGCCATCTGGCAAGCGATCGTACGTTTACGGATCAGTTCATACAACTTCTTTTCCTGCGAAGAACTCCCTGCCTCCACATTACTGATATAAGTCGGGCGAATCGCTTCGTGTGCTTCCTGCGCCCCTTTGCTCTTGGTATGATATTGGCGGAACTTATAATATTTCTCACCGTATGTTTCGAAGATAGCCTCTTTCGCCGTACCTAATGCCAGATCGCTCAAGTTCACGGAGTCGGTACGCATATAAGTGATCAGTCCGGATTCATATAAACGCTGTGCGATCATCATCGTCTGCGACACGGAGTATCCTAACTTACGAGCCGCTTCCTGCTGCAAAGTGGAAGTCGTAAAAGGAGGTGCCGGCGATTTCTTTACCGGTTTCGTCGTGATATCGTCAATCGTAAACGAAGCATTCTTACAGGATTCCAAAAAGGCTTCCACCTCTTTCTTATCTTTCAGGCGGCGGTTCAATTCGGCTTTCAACACCGTCGTGCCGTCAGGCAGGATAAAGTTTGCAATCACACGGAAAGCCGCCTCGCTTACAAATTCATTGATCTCCCGCTCCCGTTCCACAATCAGGCGCACAGCCACCGACTGCACACGCCCGGCCGATAAAGCCGGTTTTACCTTACGCCACAAAATCGGTGAAAGTTCGAATCCCACGATACGGTCCAGCACACGACGTGCCTGTTGGGCGTTCACCAAGTTAATATTGATATCGCGTGGTGTTTCAATAGCATGCAGAATGGCATTCTTGGTAATTTCATGAAAGACGATACGTTTAGTATTTTCAGGTTTCAGGCCCAGCACTTCATACAAGTGCCAGGATATAGCCTCTCCCTCACGGTCCTCATCGGAAGCGAGCCATACCTGTTCAGCAGACTTGGCTTCGGATTTCAGTTCGCTGACTAGCTTCTTCTTGTCGGCCGGTATCACGTACTGCGGAGCATAGTCGTGCTCGATGTCAATACTAAACTCTTTCGTCTTCAGATCGCGGATATGACCATAGCTCGACATAACCTTATAATCTTTTCCGAGGAACTTTTCAATGGTTTTTGCCTTAGCGGGTGACTCCACTATTACCAGATTCTTTTGCATAATAACGTCTTATCTTTTTGAAATCGGGTGCAAACTTACACAAAATCCATGATTTATGGTTTATCATTTATGATTTATGATTTAAATTTGCACTTTATCTGCCCAAATCGGCATCTATAATTCATAAATTACAAATCATAAATCTCGAAATGGAAACTATTAAACAACTCATTACCGACGGTAAAACAGACGAAGCTATCCGTTTGTTGGACGAATACATAGAAAAAAACACATCTTCTGATGAAGCGTATTACTTACGTGGCAATGCCTACCGTAAAAAAGGGGATATCCGGCAGGCCCTGAACAACTATCTTACGGCGATGGACCTGAACTCCGACAGTCCCGCACAAATCGCCCACGATCAACTGATTTCAATCATGAACTTCTACAACAAGGACATGTTCAACCAATAAGAAAGGCCGCATCTATCACAGACACAGCCTTTCGATGTTAAATCAAAACTATTATGAATAATAAAAATTTACTTCAATAAAGAGCAGGGACAAAGATTGTCTTTCTCAATATCCTTGAAATAGTTGTATGTACCGACTTTCAGTTCTGCACAAGCAGCCTCGTCGGCAACGATAATACCCTTCGGGTGCATCTGCAAAGCCGTGATAGTCCACATCTGGTTTACCGCACCTTCAACAGCCTGCTGCAAAGCACGGGCTTTGTTATGACCGTTCACCATGATCAGCACCTCTTTTGCATCCAATACCGTAGCAACGCCGACCGTAACGGAAGTCTTCGGAACTTTGTTGACATCGTTATCGAAGAAACGGGAATTGGCGATGATCGTATCGGTTGTCAAAGACTTGACACGGGTACGGGAAGACAAAGAAGAACCCGGCTCGTTGAAAGCGATATGCCCGTCAGGACCGATACCGCCCAGGAACAGGTCCACACCACCGGCAGCTTTCATCTTTGCTTCGTAAGCGGCGCATTCGGCTTCCAGATCTTCTGCGTTTCCATTCAGGATGTTCACATTCTCAGGCTTAATGTCGATATGGCTGAAAAAGTTGTTCCACATGAAAGAATGATAGCTTTCAGGATGGTCTTTCGGTAAACCTACATATTCGTCCATATTGAAAGTTATGATATTCTGGAAAGAGATTACCCCCTGTTTGTTCAGTTCGATCAGATTCTTGTACATGCCCAAGGGAGAAGAGCCTGTAGGCAAGCCCAATACAAATGGTTTCTCTGCCGTAGGATTCGCCTTCTTAATTTTGGCGGCCACATAATTAGCGGCCCACTTTGAAAGTTGCTCGTAATTAGGTTCAATAATTAGTCTCATACGCTTTTTTTAATTTAGTTCTTTCGTTCCTAAAAGTAATACCTTTATTCTTTCTGACCAAGAATTTTCCATTTTCAATTCTCAGTTTTCAATTTCTTGGCCATTTCTTCTCCCAAAGCCCAGCATTCTTCATACTTGTCGGCTTTCAGAGCTTGTTTCTGTTCCACCGGAACACCCACAACTTCCCATTTCATCTTCTCGCCGAATGCCGCCAAGTTTTTCACCGCAGCTCCCGCCCAAGTGAAAGAGCCGAAATAGCCGTAGAGACGATGCTTCACTTCGCGCGTTTCGATCTTATCCAGAATCGATTCGATTTCAGGGAACAGACGGTTACTGTAAGTCGGGCTACCGATAATCAAGCCCTTATACTTGAAAATATCTTTCAAGACATAAGATGCAGGGCTCTTGCTCACATTGTGCATGACGATATTCTTCACCCCGTTCGCGGCCAAAGAAGCGGCAATCGCTTCTGCCATCTGTTCGGTATTGCCATACATGCTGCCGTACACGATCGTCACACCTTCTTCACCTTCATAACGGCTCATACGGTCATAAATATCGATCGCTTTTGCTGCATATTCACGCCACACCGGACCGTGAGTCGAACAGATCGTCCGGATATCCAAAGCCGACAACTTCTGCAAAGCACGCTGTACAGGATTTCCATATTTACCGACAATATTGGAATAATAACGGAGCATTTCCTCCCAATAATGTTCCACATTCATTTCAGAGTCGATCACACCGCCATCCAACGTTCCGTAAGTACCGAAGGCATCGGCAGAGAACAGGATTTTGTCAGTCGAATCGTAAGTGACCATCACTTCCGGCCAGTGCACCATCGGAGCCATATAGAAAGACAGTTGGTGACGGCCCACACTCAGGGTGTCTCCTTCCTTCACTTCATACAATCCCGTCGAGATACCGTGATACCCATTCAACATGCCGAAAGTCTGCTTGTTTCCAATAATCTGGACATCCGGATACTGCTGGCGCAACAAACGGATACTGCCCGCATGATCCGGCTCCATATGATTCACGATCAAAAAATCCAAAGGACGCCCGTCGAGAGCATCCGCTATTTTTTTCAAGAAAATATCGGAATAACACACATCCACCGTATCGACCAGGACCGTTTTCTCGTCCACGATCAGATAGGAATTATAAGATACACCATAAGGCAAAGGCCACATATTCTCAAAAAGAGCTTTTTGCCGGTCGTTTACCCCTACATAGTAAACTTTATCTGCTATTTCTTTTAACTTATACACTTTGAAAATTAAAAATTAAAAGTTGAAAATCAAAAATCAAATCTTCTTCATTCCTTTTCCAAGCCGCATGGCACGCCATACGAAGTAGATACCGGCCAAAACGAACGGAATACTGAGCCATTGCCCCATATTCAGCATCATATCAGCCTCGAACTCTTCCTGATCGTTTTTCAAAAACTCAATGAAGAAGCGCGAACCGAATACGCAAATCATAAATACACCGAAGATAAGCCCCTCCTTCTTCCAGGCATCTTTTTTGAAGTAGAGCCACATACAAATAACGAAAGTCACCAAATAGCTGGCGGCTTCATAAAGTTGTGTAGGATGACTGGGAGCGGTAAAAACGGGAGCTGCTCCTCTTTTCCAAGCATGCAGGTTTTCAATAAAACGAAACCCCCAGGGCAGATCTGTCGGATGTCCGTATATTTCATGATTCATCAGGTTTCCCAATCGGATCATAGCAGCCACAAGGCCGGTAGGGACCACCAGTTTGTCGAATGTCCAAAGCATGCTCCGATGGCTAACCCGCTTAGAATAAAAATAGATGGCGATGATTATACCCAACGTTCCCCCATGACTGGCAAGTCCACCCTCCCAAACCTTCAGAATTTCGAGCGGATTCGCCAGATAATAATCCGGAGCATAAAACAGACAATGCCCCAAACGGGCACCGATAACTGTTCCCAACATCGTATAAATCAGCAGGGAATCGATCCATGCCGGATTAAGTTTCTCTCTTTTCCACATCTTTTCCACGATCTTGTAACCGATCAGGAAACCGATGGCAAACGCCAGTCCGTACCAGCGTATCTCACGCGAACCGATGGAAAAGATGGCGGGGTCAGCCGTCCAGGTAATAAAATCAAGCATAATTATTACATCAATTGATAATTGACAATGGACAACTGGCAATTTAAGAGAATGAGGCTCCTTCCCTAACTGTCAATTATCCACTGTCAATTCATTTAAACCAATTTTTTTATTAAGTCTTCTCTTTCGCCATAAAGCATATCGATCACCGGCAATTCGATCATCGTGTAGGCACCTGGCTGCTGTTTGAAACTTGCACGGGCAACACAAACCAATATCTGGGCAGTAAGAGCCGGGTTGTTGATCTTCATGTCGAATTCGATCAACTGGTTCTGCGTTTTACCGGAAACACCTTTACGAACAAGATTCACGCCATGTCCCATATCTTTCAGGTCGTCCACACAGTCGACCTGGATCACATGCGTTTCGTCGTGCACAAAATAGTCGTCCGCCTTGATGGCAGCAGCTACTTTATCAAAATCATATCCTTCTTCCACTTCGATATAAACCATACGACGATGAACGCCTGTACCCATCGGGATTGTCATGGACAAAGCCGCCTTTACACCTTCGATAGCTTTAACGGCAACGGTATGTCCCATGCTCATGCCCGGTCCGAAATTCGTATATGTAATTCCTTTCGGAACGATCGCCTGCAACAAAGCACGAACGATAGAGTCGCTTCCCGGATCCCATCCGGCAGAGATGACAGCAACGGTATTATGAGCTTTCGCTACAGCATCAAGCGAACGGCGCAGATCGACAATACCTCCGTGGATATCGAAACTATCCACCGTATTGATGCCTAAAGAAAGTATTTCTTTGGCGTAAGTCTCTACGCTACGTGTCGGAGTTGCCAGAACTGCCACATCCACTTTATCCAACTTCGTGATAGTATCAGTGACAGTATATCCTTTCAATTCATCCGGAATATCATTCGGATTACGACGTACAACACCAGCTACTTCAAAATCGGGAGCAGCTTCCAGGGCCTCCAATACATACTTTCCAATATTGCCATATCCAACAATGGCAGCTCTAATCTTCTTCATACTTTAGTTTTTACTTTTTCTTCAGCCACAAAAGTAGTTATAATTAGGGGATTGACAAGAGAGGGGTATGTTGTTTTTGTTTAAAATGAAAAGAGGTTCCCTCATCCTATATCATATAGGATGTTTTTACTATCTTGCTCTCTGAAACAAAAAAAGGAAAATGACGAACAGCAAACTCATATATATCGAAGACGATCAGATCTTAGGGAATTTGATTACACAAGCCTTGGTCGACTATGGATTTGAAATCGATTTCAGGACAACATTAAACGGGCTTCAAGAGAGTTTGGCTTCCATGCTGCCGGACTTACTGATATTGGATATTGAGGTAAACAATCAAAGTTGCCTCGACATTCTTCCCGCTATCCGCTCACAATATCCGCAACTACCGATCATCATAGCTTCCTCACATACGAACGGAGCCAAGATCGTCCGCAGTTATGACGCCGGAGCCAACCATTACATTAAAAAGCCGTATGACGTTACGGAATTGGTATTTCAGATTCAAAACCTATTGCAACAGTCCGAAAAACAGCTGCCTGCGATATGGAAAATCGGCACTTATCAGGTAGACACAGCCAAGCATCTTCTGATTTATCCGGATGAAAGAATTGAAAAATTATTTCCGAAAGAATTTCAGGTTTTGCAAAAGCTATACTCCAATAAAGGACAGGTAGTCACACGCAAACAACTGCTCGAAGAAATATGGGGAAACGATTCGAGTGAAGAAAGCCTGAACAATATTATCTCGCAACTCCGCAAAAAATTCATGCAGGATAAATGTATTAGCATCCAAACATATCCATGTATCGGATATCAACTGGATTTCTGACGGACAACCCAACCGGGAGAAACCGAACCCGATCCAGCCTCTCCCGGTTGTCAAATCCGCCCATCAGAAATGAAACCGTACTCCGGCGTCAAAGTGCAAACGAAAGATTCCGGTATGCTCCTCATCTCCATAACCCGCATAGTCCTGCTTCGGCAAAGAGCCGCCGATGTATCCAAGGTTTGCTCCGATCCCGACATGATCAGACAGATAATATTCCGCTCCAAACAGGAAATCATATCCCACACCCGAAAGAGAAGCGCTCGTGCCTTTCGCCGACTCCCGATACTTGAAATAGCCGATACCGAATTTTTCCTCAATCCCCCAACAGCCTACTTTTTGTTTCATCACAAACTGAGGCGCCACGTATGCAAGCCCCACTTTGACATCCACATTCGAATAGGCATAGGACGACTTATAGCCCGAATACATCAACCCGGCTCCAAAGCCGCTCCTTGACACCCAATCATAGCCTAATTGCCAATCCATACCGTTCTTGGGATTGCCCGATGCACCCGACGGTAAATAATACTTACTGGTTATAAAAGCATACCCGACATTAGCATAGAACGTGCTGTGCCGGAAAGCACTTTTAGCCACACCGGTGGTATTTTTATCACCAACCGGAGCAGACAAATCGGCAACCGTCCCCGTTTCCCAATTTGCCGTGTCGCCGATCCAAAGCATATCGCCGGCGATCTGATGGCAACTGCTACCCAGTAGCGACGGCTTCCGGTGATCCGTCAATGCCAAAGCATTTCCGCCACTCTTCGCCGTCTCCTGTTTGGCCAACGCCACAACCTGCTCGTAGTTACACTTGGTGGATGCCCCGCCATCCACCACTCGTACACTTCCGATCCGCTCTGCCGTCTCCGGCACGGTTTGCCCGACTCCATACAAATGGACTTCATCCGCAACAACACGGGATGGATATTTCTTTTCTATGTGTGTCAACACTTTGGGGGCGCAACTGCCTAAAAGAAGAGGCAGAAGCAAAGAAAAAATCAACATTTTCATTCTTGATTATATTTTTTAATTAATCAAATATTATTTGTGACATAGGCTTCACGAATTGCAACATATATTTCCCCACAAAACTCAAAGCCCATACCGTTCTCCCATGTGGCTTCGTATCTTTCAGCTTCTTTAAATATTTAAATAGTAGATATAATACATCAATCATGGCCGATAATTTTTATAAAATTCATCATTCACCAAACACCATTCGGGACATAGGTTCAACAAGCTGATACATATATTCCCTCATGAAAGCTGATGAAAGAAACATTGTAACAGTTATCACAAAAAAGAATATTGCCCAAATAACTGAAAGACGAAAACTACCGCGAATAAGAGGCTTCCTCTCTTCAACAACAAATTTTCCTCTTCCATTTTTTGAATAAATCCAATAAAACAGCAGCACTCCTAAAAAGAAAATTGTAAGTGCAAGTTCCAAAGAGATTGAATACAAAAAGAAAAAAAGCAAAAATAAATCAATAGCACAGAATACCCAATAAGAGAAGAAAATACCTAAGAACCAAATTGTTCTTGCATGCGGTTCTTCGTCTTTCAATTTCTTTAAGTAGAACAGATAGTACATATAATATAATACATCAATCATGGCCGATAGTTTTTATAAAATTCATCCCAATATATTTTATTTGTTTCAGAAGGAGGTCCAATTAAATTCTCCATTCGATTATACCAAAAACGATATTTTAATTGTTGATACCATGCCTGGTACGTTGTTTGTCTTCCCATTTCCCAACCAATGCCCCAAGCGGCTCCATAAACACCACCTACTGTTGAATAAATATTTGAAAATTCCTCTATTAGAAATTGTTGAGACGAACTATTTCCTCGATCCCAATCAAGATAGATATTCACTCCATTATAAATACCCAAAACATTTCCTCCCCACGTTATCTTTTTAGACATTTTCAATGCAAATTGATTCTTTCCTCCAGTGTATTGATTTCCACCCCAACTTTGACTTCTCACCTTGAAATCTTTTCCCATCCATGTACCAAAATGTTTACTATAATAAACTTCCGACGTACCAGACAAGGTTGTAGATAAAACGACCATAGGATCCAATGATGAACCTTGAGAGTGAGACTGATAATTATAATAATAAGATTGCGCATTAGCAATTGCTTTATCGACCGATACTTCTGCATTGCCGAAATGTCCATACCGACCTCCACCACCACCAGCAGTCGTCCATTGAAAATTAAATTGCCAATCTGTTCCTTGACCTAATGCAGCTACTGAAGTCCCTGCACTTATCCAGGGAGTTCCGATTGAACCGGCAATACTAATACTTCCAGGATAAACAATCCCATATGCACCATAATAACCAACCAAAGCACCAAATCCAAGCCCTAAATAGGTAGTAATAGAACTATAATTCCAACGGAACGGATTTAGCTCTCCTCGATTTGTCGCAACTCCTCCAATATAAGCACCGATGACCAATCCTAACACCAATAAAGGATTTTCGCCATCAGCATCCACATACATCAACGGATTATTCATCGCATAGCTAAAACGATTATAGCTTTGTGTGAAATCCGGAACTTGCACATAAGGATCCGGACTCAGGAAGCGTCCTACCGCCGGATCGTACAGCCGGGCATTCATATTCACCAAACCAAACATTGTCAAGTGTTCATGCCCCGTATAACCGCGTCCTAAAAGGAGTTCCGGTTCCATCTCCGGCAGATAAGCGACCAATGTATTCGGATTACGTAACCGTCCCCAAGCATCATAACTCACTTCCTGCAGCAAAGTGCCATTACTATCTGTCATCTGTGTTATACTACCCAAATAATCACGACAAATATAATGCAAGTTCCAACTACCATTCTTTTTTATCAGCACAGCAGGAGCGGAATAAGCATCGCCTCCCATATAAAGCCGTTCCGTGTCTCCCGCCGGAGTGTGATCGACTTCATAACTTCCGTTTAAGTAATAACGAAGAATTTCTGTTTTATTATTCCGGGTGATATCCATTTTTACTCTTTCTCCGGATCCGTTATAAGAAAATAATGCCGTATAATTATTTTCGATAATGGACGCCGGTCGCTCAAAAGAGGTATAAGTCACTTGCTGCTTACGAGCAGGAACAGCATCTCCTATCAATCCGAGTCCGGTCACAGCATACGGTTTACTGGCATTATCATAAGAGAACACACCGACATCACTCTTTGAAGCCAAATTGCCATTCGCCAAATAGGAATATACATTTTCAGCTTCAGCAGAAGGTGTAGCTACCAATGATGTGGCCATATAGACCTGGGTCAACCGATTCAGATTATCATAACGGAATTGTTCAAACTTATTATATTTGTTATCCCCGCGCCCCTTCAAGTTTCCTGTAACGGGATCAAACAACGTTCCGAAATCCTGAATAACAGCCCCCGAAGAAGTAACAGCTTTTCGAGTAGTCGGGAATCCATAATCATCATAAGAATAAGTTCGATTCAAAGGACCTGTCGATACAGCTGTCGGATGCCCGAAAGCATCTTCAGAAAGCAATTTCCAAATCGAATTTTGTCCATTTTGCTTTATTTCAGTCAAAGTTCCATTTTGATAAGCATAATTCTCGGTAATAGCATTACCTCCGGAAGAAAAATTATAAACTTTTGACTCTGGCAAACCTGTTGTAGAAGAATAGTTGTAACTGTATTGGAACCAATAACCATCTACTTCCTCACGATTACTGGACAACCGCCCCAATGCATCACGTACATAAGACTTGGATATTCCATTATCAGAACTTTCACTTTCAAGACTTCCATACTGATCATAAACAAAAGTTGTTTCATATTCAGACAATGTTCGTTTAGTCAATTGACCGAACTCATTATATATCATAGTTTTTTCCTTTCCGTTGGCATCTTTTTCATAATTGATATTTCCAGCATCATCATAACCAAAAGTTTTTACGCCGACACTCGGATCGTTTATTTCAGTCTGCCGACCATATTTATCATAAGAGAAACTTGTCGTAACATTTCCTGATACAGTTATTGAAGAGGGCTGTCCATCCGGACGTAGTTGATAAGAAATGGAACCTCCGGGATCATTCGTTCCTATTAATTCATTTTTTGCATTATACGTCCTTTTTATTGATATTCCATTTTTCGTTTCCGTCACACTGGCTCCGGAATAAGCATACGCTTCTTTTCTCCCCGAAGCATGAGTAACTTGTTCCAACCTTCCGTATACATCATATTTATATATATCCCATACAGAAGGTACGCTCCCTTTAAATGGCAAAGAAACCTTTTGCAAACGACCGGCATTATCATACACGTTATCCACAAACAAAGGTGAGCCATCAAACCGTATTTGACTTGTACGGAGTTCAAGTTCACGAGAATCATAATAAACAGTTACAGTCGGTTCCCCTGATGTTTCTTTCGTCAAACTATAGACGCCACCGGCAATCGTACTCCATGCACGGCTAATAGAAGCATACGTTCCATCAGGATAGTCTGTCTTTTTCAGTCGTCCTAATCCGTCATATTTATATGTTGTAATATTCCCTCTCACATCTTCTGTGGAGGCAAGTAATCCCAATGCATTATAAGTATATGATGTTGTCAATCCCATCGGATCCGTTATTGATGTTTCATATACACCATTCAATGAATATTGATGCCTCGTTGTCAGTGAAATAGACGAAGAATAAGGCTTCAACGCAGAAGTCAATATATTCCCGTACTTATCATACGTATAAGTTTCTTGTGAAATTTGGTTCTGGCCTGTATTTGTATAGATCGTTTTACTCGATATCTGATTATTGGTATTATACTCATATACTGTTCTATCAGTCCAACTCGCACCACTTCGCATAGTCTGTTTTGCAATTGATGCAGGTAGTCCGAGAATCCATTTATCCCCTGTCATAACATTCTTAAAAACAGAAGTCGTCGTTTCAACTAAACCACTCCCATAATCTCTCACTACTGTCTTCGGATTTCCATATTCCAGATTTGAAACAGTTTCTGTAATAGCCGTACCTTTCAGGTGGTCGGTTACTGTTTGTTTACGGATATAAGGATAAAAAATCTTTCCATTTCCAAGAACTGTCGCATACTCATTCGCTGTTGTTTGAATAGCCACCCCCGTTTTAGTTTCACTTTTCTGTTCTATCACACAAGGATAATAGTGAGTATTATCGTAACCATATTTAGTCACGGTATTAATAGCCGTACTGTTATTTTTTGCTGTTATCTCTCCAAAACCAAGGAATCCTTTTCCTTGCTTATGTATACGAGGATTTTTATATGAATAAGTAGTATAGTCGCTATAGTTTGTTCCGCTTACGGTAGCACTGCTTACTACATACAATGGAAACCTGGTATTCGTCAACGGAAACGAAAGATTTTCATCAATACTACAAACACCACTCTTCGTAATGGGCAGATAACTAAACGAAATATATTCTCCAAGCCCGTTAGTAATGGATTTAGCCAACAATGTTTGTTCGTCATCAAATGTATGAATCACATAAGAATCTACAAAACGCGCACAACAGAATTCAGATCTTCCATCTCCATTAAAATCCGCAACAGGGAAAAGATAATTCTCATATTCATAAGGAACCTCAAAATTACTTGGGCTTAGTATCGTTGAATATGTTTTAGTGATAAAACCGGTTCCATCATATAGCCCGACCTTCATAACAATTTTACCATTAATGACTTCCATGTGAAAAATATCAGATTTTCCATCTTTATTAAAATCACCGATACTTACTTTTGCACGAATATTGGCATTTGAAGGGACGGACTGCCTCACAAAATTTTTACCAGTAGAAAACAGAATATGAACATCATCATAATTTCCGGATTGTACATTTTGATATAAGATATCAGTCTTACCATCTCCGTTAAAATCCGCAAAATAGGGAAAATATGAATTTCTCAAATAAGTTGTCTCAAAAGAAGAAAGACGGACAAATGTTTTTCCTTGCAATTCATACACCCAAGACTTTGTACCATTCATTACTAACAAATCCGTTTTGCCATTGCCATTAAAATCGCTCAAATACAAATTATTAGCAAAACAATTCACATACTGGGTCCCCCAATCATCAATGCCACCGGAAGCAATCTCTTTTCCTTCGCCGTCAAATACTTTCTGATTACCTTGTACTAATATTTCGAATTTGCCATCACCATTAAAATCCCCAGCTATTCCCGTAGGGCTATCTGTGTTAAACCCAAGATAATTATATACCAATTTATCATTTTCCCATAAATAATAATTATATCGATATGTCCCATTTGGAGCATGAGACACAACAACTGCATCAATCTTTGAATCACCATTCATATCAGCCGGAATAATATGAGAAAATCCTGCAACTAAAGGTATTGTACACTGTTTTCTAAAACCTATTATGCCAGACTGTTCTGTCGCAAGAAAAAGTGTTGCAACATCTGATGAAGTATAAGAGTCTTTTTCAGAGAAAGACAAAAAATCTGTCTTCCCATCACCATTGAAATCGGCAAATATAGGTTTATTTCCTTGTCTATTTTCCGATAACGATGCAATATCCTCAGAAGCATAAACATCAGGCATCCCATAATCTATCAAAGTGGAATTATATCTTTCACTACCTTGTCCAAACTCTACAATTTCAGTTAATTTAGAATAAAGGCTATCATTTACATAATTGAACTGATAGTTCTTTACCTGTACATTTGCAACATAAGTCGATATTTGTTTTAGTATTTTTCGACTATTCACTTTTGCTCCTGCGATATAATTTACTTGTTGGTCTTTTCGTTCTCCATAAGTAAATGATATTTTCCGGTCATCTCCATATTGGATAGCAGACAGATAAAACTCAACCTGTCCTGCAATCTTTTCATAAGAATAAGTCATGACATTTCCATTTTTATCAGTCACTTTAGATAACAACCAATTTTATCAGTCACTTTAGATAACAACCAAAAAAGAATAGGCCCTGATTGAAACGCTTCAACAGATGAATCATCTGTTGAACCATATTCTAAGACTCTTCCATCTCTCGTTCTTACTTCTAAATAAGCACGAGCATTTTTTATTTTATAAGTGATATCACTATAACCTTCTATTTCTGTCCTATACTTTGCACCATTCACAAAATTTGTTCCAGAACTCAATATTAAACGCTGTCCGTCAAGAATCAAGTTATCAGTATTCGATAAATCTGGTGATTCCGTCATTCCATCATAATAATAAGATTTTCCAATCCTTGTTATAAAAGAAGAGGCATTCAGGCTCCAACCATATCCCAATAAACCTGCTCCAGATTGGCTACTATACGATATAGAGATATCCGGTTGAAATCCGGCTACTCCTTTCGGGACTTCAATCGGTATTTGATAAGTAGCACCTCCTGTCTGGGAAACATTCGCCTCACCAATTATCGTTCCTACAGCATAAAAATTATTAAGAGAACGAGTTGGCTTCATAGTTTCATAGTCACTATTTATATTATCACTGCGACGATCTTCTAATAAACGTCTATATTCATCAGGCAAGTTCAATGGTAAAACAATCGTATCTTGCACTGCAATCGAATCGTTTTTTCCACCATCCCCTAAAATTTGAGCAATAATATTCGTACTACAAAATATAGTAAATAATACAACTAATATTTTTTTCATATCTCATTCTATAAAATTGGTCATTGCCCTATTTCCCGCAAAGTCCTATTTCCTGCCGCATCATAGGTAAACTCAAAAACCAAAGATTCTTTTCTATTGATATTCAAAACTCCTCCTTGTGCCACTTCAAACAAACCGTATATCGTGACACCCTCCGGTGCAGAAAGTTTCAGATCACCAGTACCGGACACCGTCACATTTTGTACAATTAGTGAGTCACACCCTTCAACAGACTGCAAAGATGACACTGTCTGATCTTTAAATGTATTGACACAATAACGAGCAGAATAAACTTGGGTAGTGTCTACCGGCTGTTCTATGGCTCTGATAGAATTAGAAAAACACAACCATAAAAGTATTGGCAGATATATTCTAACAGTATTCTTCATACAGATTATTCATTTGAGGTTAGCAGCCTTAATTAATAAACTTTTTCAATGTATCTGCTTTCTTGCCATCTACAAAAAGGGTGTAGACGAATGTTCCATAACCAATCTCTGAAGAATTTAAATCGACAATACTATTATTGCCTGTTAATACTATTTTCTTCAACAATTTTCCGGAAATATCAAAGACTTTCAGATCGGCAGTATTATAAGTTGCTGGCAATGTATAAGAAACGGAAGCACCAGCCCTGTTATAGAGTTTCGCTCCCTCGACCACGCTCACCTCTTCGTTGGATGTGGATCGAAACATGGATTTTGTTTCAGCCGGTAAAAAACTTTGCAATGTCTCGATCTCTTTCTGCTGATCCTGAATGGTTTGTTGCATCTGCTTTAAGCTTTCCACTATCAGAGGGATAAAACCTATATAATCTATAGACATAACTCCTTTTTCATCTGTCTGGACTAATTCCGGTAAAACTTTTTGAATATCTTGGGCCATAAATCCGATACGCCTACGATTAGCTTCCTCTTCTTCCCGCCGCTCTATTTCTTTTTTTATTTGCTCATCCCGCAGTTCTTTCTCTGTCAAAGCTTCATTGACTTCGTTAGCCATTGTTTCAGATGTTTCAGGAAACGCATTTTCTTCCGATTTACGATTTTTTTGAACCTCTGATAAACGATAAGTATAAGAAACTCCATCAACTCGTGATAAGACATCTATAGGATTCTCTATCGGTTGGATATTATCTTTCATACGAGCATCAGATGTTATATTGACACCATTCACGCGAAGATTAGTATTAAAAACAAAATTACTATTTTTAGCAGGATCATAATAAGAGACAACAGAACTTGCTTGCTCGCCATAAGTCAAATAATAGCCTAATTTACCTTGAAACCACAATTGGTCAGAATCCGTATTTCCATATTCACCCCAAAATGTATTTTTGGATTTAGTACCGAAATCCCCCAATGCAATAATAGCACCGGTCCCTATTTTATCATTCGACCCCAAAACTAATAAAGTAGCCACTTTTCCTTGATCTAAACTTGGTACATTCTGTCCTGCTTGCACACGCCCATCCGACAGAACCCGCAACTGGGCATTGATACTGGTAAACAAGCTTGCTAAAACCAAACACGAAAATATTTTTATTGTCTTCATTATTTTTCTAATTAATATTTACACTCTCTTTTTGCTACATCATTTAGATTCATTCGAATCACACACTTCGACCCAATACCATTTGCCCGTATTCGAATCATACACCCATTTGCCACCGCTTCTACCATGATTACTTTCGCCACCAATTATGGCATTCATTTCTGATTTAGATAACTTTTTTAATTTACTCATCTCTTTTTGGTATTAAAATTTATGCAAATGACAACTTAAAGTGAGAACAGCAACATAATAAAAACATCATATTTTTCATAATACACGTATTTTTTATAATTTTGTCGAACTTAGAACAATAACTACTATAAACCGAACAATACTCATATCCGCTATCGGAATGCTAACACTATTATTCTCCCAAGTATACTGGCTAACAAACATGTATTTGGATAAAAAAACACAATACTCCGATTTTATCGAGGAATCCTTAACTTATAGTATCGACAATGAACTGATTCTGCAATCCGGGCTTTTCGGAGAATACAATAAAACCAACAAGCCTAAACTGATTATTAAAAGCGCAGATGAAATGACTCCCGAAGAAATTAAGAGCCATAAAGGAGATACAATTATCCTTGGAGCAGACTCTTTATCGCATACAAGAAAAGGCTTTTCCACTCTCTTTGCCCAAAGCTCCATAGAGACTCTACTGAAAGAGTATTCTTTCCCTATAATTTTATTAGACAGCATCTTCAATAGTGAAATACAAAAAAACATACCACATGTCACATGTCGGCTAAATCTATGCAACGACAAAGGGCAAATACTGGATTCCACCCATAGGGAATATACGAAAAATCAGCAGATTATTACAGTAACCCACCCGATCGGAACAAAAGACGAATTTTACATCCAAGCTATTGTCGCCATTCCGCCTCAGCAGATATTCCTCCACCTCCCTTATGCCCTGATCGTTTCCTTTCTGATGACAATCATTATCTTCTATTGCCTATACTACCAATTGATCATTATCCGTCACACCCATAAAAAACTGCAACAGCAGCAACAAACCATACACACTGCCATCCATGACTTGAAAACACCTCTTAACACAACCTATAGCATACTAGACTTCATAGCCTTGAAGGGAACCGACAACAGACGGAAATCATTACTGCAAACAGGGAAAGTACAAATCCGCAAACTGACAGACATTATCGACTCCATACTGAATACACATAAGGAAAAACAAAACGTTGAAATAAAAAGAACACAGGTTTCTCTACCGGAATTGATCGAAGAAGTCAACCGGGAAGTAGCCCTTTTGTTTCCCGGAAAAAAATATCAGTTCGAACTGGACAATCCGATTCCTATACATTATATATATACAGATCCGGCCCTCTGGAATGTTGTTTACGAAATCTATTGGAAAATGCACTGAAATACTCGGACGACGATGTTAAAATCACGGTTGTTTTATCTGAAAATACGAAAATTTGCAGCAACCCATAAAGAATGTAAAGCATTATTGAATAAACAATATTATACAATAAGTATATCCCGATTCTGAACTTTTGTTACGGAATGCCCAATTCACAAGTGCCTCTTTTTCCTATAAAAGGCATTTACAATTGAGCATTCCGAACATTCATCAAAAATCAATCTATTCCATAAGCATTGATTTCAGCCAACGACGAATTACTTGCACGATAACTATCAGTAATTTTTATCTTAAAATAGCGTCCCTTTGTCGGTGTGATGCTGAAGATTTGCTCTTCGAGTACCTTCTGCGCTTCAAATGCACCGACTGCTGTCCAATTGAGCTTATCTGAACTGACAAAAAATTCACCACCCTTCACATCCCGGTAGCTATCATGCTGCCTTTCAGTCAAGCTGATGTTGGTCAAAGTTGTTTCCTTCTTCATATCCACAACGATTTCATGCGGAAGTGGAATCGATCCGCCACTCCATTGTGAATGCCAGAAAGTCGATAATTGCCCATCCAGCAAACATGTCGCCACACCGTTTCCGGCACCTTCTCCGGTCCGTTCTTCCGTATTGGCTTGTATACTCCAGCCCGCACGATCCAACTTGATTCCGACAACCCGAACTACCAACGGGTAGACGGCGTTTTCAGCAATATTGAACAGCGAAACATTATCCAAACGAATAGGTAACATATATTCTCCCGGAGTCAATCCGTTGCCGTTGAGCGTCACCGCCAAATCGGTCGTGCTCGTCCCCGTAGGCAAGGTGACAACATCTTCGAATGAATAGTTCCCTTCCGGAAACAGCTTATAAGCTGTGCCGTTCTCTGCGTTATAAGCTGTAACATATCCGGGATCTACGACAAACTGACATTCTACATCCCAATTGTTGTCCGTATCCAAACCGAAACCGACTTCAACTGACTCCGTGTTGAATCCATATGTGTAAGACAATGGCTGAATGTCGGTATCCGTGAACCCCATAGCCGGGGTCAACACATCTGTTATCCGGATAAACAATTCACTTTTATCGGCATTGACCGAGTCCTTCTCGCTCGTCAGGTAAAGCGGAAGCACATAAGTCGCTTCCGGATTCGCCTCCATCGCCGCACCGATCAAATCTGTCGACAACGAAAGCGTAACGACTTTACTACGTTCCTCCGACGCAAAATCCAATCGATCGGTGTCCATCGAATAAGAACCTGAAGGGATTATCCGATAGTCCGCGCCATAAAGTACATCGACTTCCTCTTGCGAGTGAACGGCTATTTCCCCGCTTGCCGTCAATGACGGATCACTACCACCCTTATAAACAGAGAAAGCATAAGTATTAAGCTCTCCCGTATTGTAAAGAGTGAGCTCCTGCGTACCGGATTTATTAATATAAAGCACTTTGTGGTATTCTTCCGGCACTAAGTTTTCCAATTCATATTTCGACTCGTCACAAGCTGTCAACAAAAGAACAGCCAGACATGCAATTCCTATATAATTCACTTTCATACAATTCGTTTTTTAGATTAATAACCAGGAGCTTGCACCAACTGAGGATCACTGTACAATTCACTATTCTTGATCGGAACCAAATACTGTCTGACGTTCCATTGGATCGGCTGGTCAATTGGCACGATTTGATTGAACTCCTCAAATGAAGGATTGACAGTCATTCCATTCAGCCCTTTAAATTCGGAGGGCTGCATTACTTGGTCGGCAATACGCCAGCGACGGACGTCATAATATCGGTGACCTTCGGCATGCAGTTCGATTGCCCGTTCATTACGTACCCATTCCATCAGTGACATGGTCGAAAGATCAGCTGTAGTCAACTTACGTACACCGGCCCGTTCCCGAATAACATTCAGGTTCTCTAACGCTTCATCTGTACGATCTAATGCTGCATAACATTCAGCCAAATTCAAATACAATTCCGCCATACGAATCAGAATGATCCGGAACTTGTCACCTGAAGTGGATCCGGAAGACAGATATACCCCGTTCGGCACGATGAATTTCTTATTCAAGAAACCGGTACCTGTTGCATTACGCGTATTAGAAAGTGAATAACCATTCGTATTGGAATTCTTCAAGTTCAGCCATAATGGGTTATTGTTGTTGATTAACGGCATATACTCACAACCGTCATAGGCAATCCACGCATAGTAACGCGGTTCACGACCAACATTAAACTTGACAATATCATTCTTAATTTCCTCGCTATCCAATTGATCTTTCGACAACTCCGGACTGGAAGCTCCCTCATAGTAACGTGTCAGCCACTCGCTTTGCAAATAGAAATCCGGATCTTTAGCAGGAGGAAGACCGTTTTCCGTATAGAAACGGTTTACAGCCGCCCAAGTAGGTGCAGTCCCATGATAGCCTCCGGCCCACGAACCGTCACTCTTTTTGACAAGTCGGTTCGGAAGCCGCGATTTCGTGACACCGGCATCAATGCCATTCGCATCAAGATTGATAGCCCAAATGATTTCCTTGTTATTGAACCCTTCGTGCGCCGTAATCATATATTGAAACATCTGAACTCGCTTTTTGAACGATTGGTTTTCCTCCGTATCCTCTTCTTTCCCCGGAATGAATGGAAGCGGTACTTTATCAATAGCTGCCTTTGCTTCAGAAGCTTCAAGATCAAACAATTTATATCCGGCAGCTTCAGCAGCTGTTAACGCCTCCTTGCAAGCCGTCAAAGCACGTTCCCACTTGGCAGGGTCATATTTATTGCTAACCAACTCCATTCCATAGCCCGGCGTCTCATAATTGGTGTTCCGCCAGTTCGGATAAACAAATGAACCGTTCCAAAGAGGAGAAGCAGCATAGAGCAGCACACGAGCTTTCAAACTTTTGCAGATAGTGGCATCTGCACGGCTTAAATTTTCAGTGGTCTGTGTGGCCGGTAAAACTTCGGCTGCCGCATCCAATTTTCCTACAATCCAATCTACACAATAATCAAAATGCGAACGCCCCGGAATTTCGGACGGAAGGATGTTTTGATCTACTTTTGTTTCGATGATAGGACAAGGCCCATAGTTTTGCAATACTTTGAAATGATAATATGCTTCGAGAAACCAGCATTCGGCACGGTATTGTGCCTTCTCCTCCTCTGTCACACCTGCCGGGTTCAAACGATCCAACTGTTCCAAAAAGTAGTGGACATATCCAATGTAGTTATACAAATTCTCCCAGTCACCGATATCATCGGCCGCTGAAACGGTTCCGTACAGCATTTTCTGCATATTCCAGTCCCAGTCTTTCGGCTCGACATATTCATCGGTGGCCAACGAAGCATCTCCACTCCTCTCTCGCCAGAAAGTATATAGCGAGGTGCCTGAGTAAGCGGTAAAAAGGAAACCTAAAGTTGCTGACTCGTCCTTCATTGTGTCATCGAAATCCGGTTGTGCCGGTGGTATGACATCCAAATAGTTGCAAGAAGGGAATGCCAACAGACCGGCCGACAAGGCAATCTTTATATATTGTCTGATATTTTTTTTCAGTTTCATCTCGTTATTCTATTAGTTAATTAAACATTAGAAAGTAAATTGCACCCCCAGGTTAAAAGTCCGCTGCAACGGATAAGCGTTCCAAGCCAATTCCGGATCCCACAACTTGAAGGGACTGAATACGGCCAAGTTATCACCGCTGAAATAAACGCGGCACATCGGGAAGGTATAACCCAATTCCAACGTTTTGAAACGAAGGAAATTGCCGTTACGCATCCAATAAGAACTCGGTTGGATATTACCCGCGATGTCAGCATTTGAAGTTCCTAAACGCGGGTAGAGTGCATCCGGATTAGGATTGTCGACCGACCAATGGCTCTCGGCAATCCACGACATCAAATTGCGTGGTAAAGATTCCGACGGACCACCATCGCCACCGGAAGCCAAAAATGGAGCAAAGCCGGAGTTGATCATAATTTTACGTTTGGCCGAACCATTGAAGAAGACTCCGAAGTCGAATTTCTTCCAACGAACGTTCAACCCTAACCCATATTGGATACGCGGCATATCCCCGTAAGGCGAAAGCATTACCTTATCCTCGGATGTGATCGCACCATCACCATCGATATCGCGATATTTAATATCACCAGGCATCGGCTTCGAACCTAACTGTGTTTGATCAGGCCAATTATTTATCTCTTCTTGACTGCTGAAAAGCCCTTCTGCCACATAACCGGTCAATCGATTCAACGGTTTGTTAGTTTCCGTTTGCCATACATAGGGATAATTCGGTTCGTCAGAAAACTTGTATTCGTTTCGATTATAGGTGAAGTTACCACGGAAGTCGACTTGCCAGTCTTTTCCAAATTGTTTTTTCCAATTGACACTGACTTCGAAACCGGTATTCAACACTTCGCCGATATTGCTCCAAGGCGTACTGCCCCAATAACCGAGTAGCTTTCCGAAGCTGGCACGTTTCATCAAGATACGGTCGCGGTAGTCACGGAAATAATCGAATGTAATGTTCACTTGGTTAAAAAGCGAAGCGTCAAGTCCGATATCCAACTTTTTCACATGTTCCCATCCAGCATTTTGTACGGCAAGAATATTGAAACCATGCCCCTGACGATTTAACCATTGCCCGGGAAGTCCCGAATGCCAAGAGGCACCGCTCCCAATAGCTACTTGATTTTGGTAAAGAAAATGTTGTGCACCACTGTTGAACTGGTCACTACCAACCAAACCGTATGATCCCCTAATCTTGAAATAATCCACATAATCGGCGATCGGCTCCCAAAACTGCTCCCCGCTTAATACCCAACCGAGAGATGCGGCCGGGAAGAACTCAAAACGATCCTCCTTTGCCAACCGTTCGGAACCATTGTAACCGAAATTGAACTCTACCAAGTAGCGGTTGTCATAATCATAAGTGGCTCGTCCTGAATAACCCTGGTTACGATTGGGCAAGACTCCATTACGATACTCTCTCATCATATACATGAACATGGCAGTCATATTATGCTTGCCAAACGAACGTTTCCAATCCAAACGGGCATCCAAATAGAATGTTTGATCGGCCTCTTTAGTGATGTCAGACTGGCTGATATAATCCGTACCAGTTTGCAAAAGTCGCAAAGCATAGGTATCATTTTCGGGATCGTAACTATCGGGCTGTACCTGATAGTAATAAGGAGATAGCGAACGGGTATAATAAGAGTTTGACCAATTTTTAAAGTTCACTAAAACCTTTGCGCTTAAACCTTTTGTGACAAATCCCAAGTCTTGCGAGATATCCAAAGAGGTATTCAGCGTATTGAAGTTGTCTTCCCTGAACGATCCCATCATGTATTGGTAAGGGTTTTCTCCGTAAGCCCCAGCTTTAATTTCGGCATTACCATAATAAATATGATCTTCTTCGCCAGGGAAATAAGCGGGGAAAGAGACAGGATTGGCATACATCACCTTTTTGTAGATATCAGTAGTCTTATTATTCGGTCCCTTTTGGCTACCGATTTGCGCCATCATACGAAGATTGACAGTCGTCGTATTCGTCAACTTATAACTGATGTTATTTTGAAAATTGTACTCCCAATGGTTAATGTTCGGATTGAAAGCTGAATTGTCCGCAGCATTGAGCAAACCTGTATCATGGTTTGCCTGCAAACTCATATAATAAGTAACACGCGACGCACCACCCGATACGTTCACATTAGCACGTTGATTATAATTTCCACTACGGAAAATCATGTCATACCAATCTACATTCGGATAGACATACGGATTGATACCACTTTCTGTCGCCGCAATGATCTCATCCGAATAACGTGGTGTAATTACTGTCGCACTACGCGCCTGCTGCGCCTCGTTATAGGTGCGCATGAATGTCGGTCCATCAGCAAACTCCGGTGTATTCATCGGCTGGAAATAAGAAGCCTCGACCGACACGTTGACCGTTGCTTTTGTATTTTCCTTCCCATGTTTGGTTGTAACAAGCATGACGCCATTCGCACCACGGTTACCATAGATTGCCGTCGCCGAAGCATCCTTCAAAACCGAAAAACTTTCGATACTTTCTGCCGGAATACGGTTCAAGTCCCCAGACGATATTTCCACGCCATCCAACAAAATCAATGGAGTTGCCACACCACCAAACGTATTGATGCCACGGATATAGAACGCAGAAGTAGAACCCGGCTCACCACTGCTGTTCGTAGAAATGACACCAGCCAGTTTACCAGCCAGTGAGCTGGTCAATGAAGATGTCGGAGCTTTCAGCTGTATACCTTCTGTAGCTGTAATCGCACCGGTAATAGATACTTTCTTCTGAGTACCGGCACCAACAACAACGACTTCGTCCAAAACTTCATTATTCCCCTCCATCTTAACGTTCAAGACGCCTAAATCACCCACTTCGATCGTTTGTGTCTTATAACCGATATAAGAGATTTCGATTTCATCTTTACCTGTTACTTCAATGGAAAACTTTCCGTCAAGATCAGTCACTGTACCTTGAGTAGTACCTTTAATGATAACATTTACACCGATCAGTGTTTCACCGGTAGAGGCATCCGTAACAGTACCGACTAACGTACGTTTAACAGGCGACTTACTTTGTTGGATTTCAGGGACGGGCAATCTATCTCCCGCATCAGCAACGGCATCCGGAGGACAAGCCCCCAACAAACCAGTACAAAGCAATAAAGCAATTGCAGGTCTCCGCTTTTTTCTAATTGAGATTAAATTCATAAGTTAACATTTTTATTTTATAATAAAAAAAATAGCCTAAAGATCCTAAAACACAAAGACTTATAATTTTACACGATTATACATTCTTTATATTTACATTAAGTTCTGCAAGAACTGCGGTGATTTGGAGTGATTATTTAATATATAAGTTGTAGAATCTTGGTTATATCTGTATGATACAAAGAATCTAATATACTTTTTATCGAATTGATTAAATTATTGTGTGTTTTTTTATAGAAAGTTGTGGATATTTGCCTATATTTGAGCCGCAGTTCTTGCAGGACTATGATAAAACCTACACCATATTGGCACCAAAACTTTTGAAAAACCTAAGGCAACCACATCATCGTTCGTTGCAAACGAACAGTTCCCCATCATTGTTCATGGAAATCAATATATTCCCCCTTAATTTCTTCATAAAAGAAATGATCATATTTTTCAGCCATAGTACTAAGCAAGAAGGAGTTTTTCATCCAATTCCTATTTATAGAATTGCGTAACGGGACATCGGGATAAGATGAATGAAAAAATACTTCATCTTGATTGCTTTTTATCATGGAATAAAAGGTAGAACAAACTCTAACAGGTATTAGATAATAAAAAGTCATTCATGTATCACAAAACAGCTTGTTTCTTCTTTCTTCAACTTCCCTCCTTCCACTCAGCAGAAAGAGCCTGTAAAAAAACTTCATCATTGACAGGGTTTAAAAGGTAAGGAAAAGAGATGGCATACCCGATCCATCATCATACCATACAAAAGGATTTTACCTAATTTTTGATTTTTCAAATAAACCTTTTTGTATGATAGCAGTCATATAAATCGTTTTGTAAAATGTAAAAGACAGATTTGGAAGATGATGACAAAAAAGATGAGCTTACTTTTAACCGGTATGCTTTTGTGTTTGGCTCCGGATATAAAAGGTAATGAAACGGACGGAAGGATTAAAGGTATTGTAATGGACGGCGAATTAGGGGGACCACTCGAATTTGTAACCGTCCAGGTTAAAGCAAAAGGTTCGGACAAAATATTGCAGGGAGCCGTTACCGGAAGTGACGGAAATTACAGTATCGGAGGACTGAAGAAGGGGGAATATATAGTTACTTATTCCTATATCGGCTACGCGGAAATTTCTAAAAATATAACAATCAGCAACAATTCTCAAACTCTTAATCTTGGAGAACTCACCCTGGAAGAAGATGCCAACCAATTGGGAGAAGTAGAAATCGTAGCAAAAAAGCCCCAAATGAGATTCGAGCTCGATAGAAAAGTTTTCGACGCAACACAAGATATCGCATCCGAAGGGGGATCGGCCAGTGATTTGCTTGCCAATATCCCATCCGTGGAAGTCGATAACGAAGGATCTGTTTCATTGCGTGGAAATTCCAGCGTAACAGTCTGGATCAACGGAAAAGCATCGGGACTGACAGCAGACAACCAGGCGGACATACTGGAAATGATGCCGGCAGAAGATATCAAACAAGTGGAAGTCATTACCAATCCCTCTGCCAAATACAGCCCGGAGGGAACAGCCGGGATTATCAACATTATTTTAAAGGATGACCGGAAACCCGGTTACTACGGCAGCGTAAAAGCCGGAGCCGATACGGACGGAGGTTATCAGGCAAGTGGAAACATCAACTACAGCAGTAGCAAAGTAGACGCGTACGCCAATCTGAGCTATCGGAACCGGGAAATGAAAGGCGGTGGAATCACAAGTCGTGAAAATACAGCCAACAATAGTTTTCTCGACCAGACCAACAACTCCAAACGACAACACAACAACTGGTTCGGACGTATCGGGGCAACCTGGCACATTACCAAAAGCGACGACCTAGCATTCAACATGACCGGCATGACCGGAGGGGGCGACAACAACGAATCGATCCATTACATTTCGACAGACAAGCAAAAGAATACGGTTTACACCAGCGACCGTACAACAGACGGAAACTCGGACATGAAAATGTATAACCTGGAATTGAATTACTTACACAAATTCTCGGAAAACAGCAATATAGACTTAACCGTCAGCAATAACCAATGGAGAAACGACGGACTAAGCATTTACGAACAATCAACCCGATATACGGACACTGACTTAACCGACAAACAGGAATATCAAACTCAGGAAAACAACATCAAAAACAAAAGCTGGGAAGTTCAGGCCGACTACACAAACAAAATATCCGACGCGAGCCGGATCGAGGCAGGTTATAAAGGGACATTCCCAAGAGAATCCAGCCCTGTGGATACCTATACCGGAACAACCGCTACCGACATCGAACAGGACCAGGCACTTTACAACCGCTTTCTATATAACCAGGATGTGCATGCCTTGTACATGACGTATGGAGGCAAGTGGAACAATCTGAGCTACCAAGCCGGCCTACGTGGAGAATATTGGCGTGTGGATACCCGCTCGCTGGACTTCGACCAGGAATTTAACGGCAAGCCGTCGGAAACTTTCGAGAAAGACTATTTCAAGTTGTTTCCAAGTGCCTTTATCTCCTATGCCCTCCCTAAAAACAATGAAATACAAGTAAACTATACCCGTCGCCTGCGTCGTCCTTGGGGTGGACAGCTAAATTCATTCCGCAATATTTCCGATGCCTCCAACATTTCTTTCGGTAACCCGGAACTGACACCTGAATATTCCCATTCTTTCGAATTGAATTATATCAAGACCTGGGAATCCGGCCATACCCTATCATTATCCGGCTACTATCGCTCGACAGATGACGTGATCCAGCGCATTCGTTTCTTGAACACGGCAGACAATGTAATGTACACGACCAGTGAAAACGTAGCCCGCCAGCAAAACAGCGGTCTGGAAATCGTTGGAAAAAACAATTTATTCAGCATCCTTAGCCTGACAACGACCGTAAACCTCTACTACTCCAAATTAGACGGTTTCAGCTATCTGCCCGAAGGAGCGGAAGCTCCTGTCATTGGAGAGGAGGATGAAAGCTTCAACTGGAACGTACGCATGATTGCCAATGTCAGTCTTCCTTGGGGTGTTTCCCTACAGGGCACAGGCAACTATAATTCCAAGCGCTTGATGGCACAAGGATACCGCGAACCGAACTACTCAGTCGATCTTGGATTGCGCAAATCTTTCTTAAAAGACAAGTTGACGTTAAGTATCAATGCACGCGACTTGCTGGACTCCCGCAGATTCCGCACCATTACATCCGGAGACGGTTTCTGGCAGGATTCCGAGAACTGGCGTGGTGGCAGAAGAGTTGGTTTTACCCTGACCTACAACTTCGGCAATATGAACAAGAAAAAAGACAAAAGCAGGAGCGAGGAACCGGACATGTATGAAATGGACTAAATAAAAAAGAAGGGATAAACCTTTGCCGCACTTATCCCTTCTTACCTACATCCTCTTATCTTTCAAAACAGGCATCGAAGGCATGTGCCGACGGCAGGAAATCCACCTGTTTGACAAAAGCGCAAGACTCGCGTGCTCCATGTTCACGATCCATGCCGCTATCTTCCCACTCCACCGAGAGCGGACCTTGATAGCCGATATCGTTCAAAGCACGGATAATTTCTTCAAACCGGATCTTTCCACGTCCTAAGCTACGGAAATTCCAGAAGCGGCGGGCATCGCCAAAAGTTGAATGGCCGCCGAACACGCCGATCTGTTTCGGAGTATCGCTCCAATACACATCTTTCATGTGGACATGGAAAATACGATCCGGGAACTGGTTGATGAAGTCTACATAATCCACTCCCTGATACCCCAAATGGCTCGGATCGTAATTAAAACCGAAAGCCGGATGATAATCGATCGCTTCAAGAGCCTTACGGGCAGAATAAGTATCGAACGCGATCTCGGTCGGATGTACTTCGAGAGCGAAACGGACACCTAACTTTTGATATTCGTCTAAAATCGGAATAAAACGTCGGGCAAAATCAGCATACCCTTCATTCACCATCTCGTCGGTAACAGGAGGAAAGGAGTAGAGCCATTGCCAGATCGAACTTCCCGCAAAACCGACTACGGTGTCGACTCCCAGCATTCTAGCGGCATGGGCTGCCTGAATCATATTTTCGACCGCCCGCAGGTGCACTCCATCAGGATCGCCATCGCCCCAGATATAATCAGGCAATACGGATTTATGCCGTTGATCGATATTATCACATATCGCCTGGCCGACCAGATGATTCGAAATACAAAACAGTTGCAAACCGTACTTATCGAGTGTCACCTTGATATTCCGATAATATTCCGGATCTGTCTGCCGAACATCCAAATGAGATGGTAATCCCAATTCAACACCGTCAAAACCAAATGATTTTGCTTTTTCACAAATAACATCCAGCGGTAAGTCTCCCCACTGCAATGTACATAATGTTACAGGACGTGCCATGTTTTTCGTTCTTTTTAAGGTTAATACATTGTGTCTGTTCGACAAATATAAAATATCTTTTTAAATTCATCTACAAATATTTTTCATTTCTGATTATTTATCTTTCCTTTGTAACATTATAAACAACTAAAAAACTTAACTATGAGAAAGAAAGTGTTTTTTGCACTTGGCTGCGTACTCTACTTGACAGGTTGCGACAGTTCTTCACTCGAAAAAGTCATCCCGCAAACAAAGTTTTTCCCCATTCAATTCAGCATTCAGATGGAAAAAGAGATAGTGTCTTTTCCCACCCGCAGCATACCGAATAACGTGATTC
Organism: Parabacteroides sp. MSK.9.14; assembly: GCF_019041495.1. NCBI lineage: Bacteria > Pseudomonadati > Bacteroidota > Bacteroidia > Bacteroidales > Tannerellaceae > Parabacteroides > Parabacteroides sp. MSK.9.14. Next base: position 20,211 of record NZ_JAHPXO010000021.1, on the reverse strand, counting down.
CGGAACCAACGGCTTCGAAAGCTGGAGAGAGCGACGCCGAATTGAACGAAATATGTTCCACCATCGAATATGTGGTATTTAAAAACGAAGATACTCCTGCATTAATCAAGCACAAGCAGTTCACTTACAATCCCACCGATCTGGATGCGGATTTCAGTTGCATATATGACAGTTTGCCACAAGGCGACTACAAATTCTACTTTTTAGCCCACAATTCAAAAAACGCTGTATTATCCGGTTCAACTTTTTCTTTCGACAGCATCTCGGATACATTCTACGAAATGATATCCCTAAACATCGATGTTGCAGAAATCACCAACAAAGATGTCTCTCTTCAACGTATCGTCAGCCGTATTGAGTTCATGGCGACCGATTCGGTTTCCGACATACTGAAACAGTTCGATATGGAGATCGACGGAATATCCAATCAACTGGACATCGCCACCGGTCAGGGGATAAAAACCCCGGATAAGCAAATCCTCTCCTATACATTCAAAAATAATGAGATCGGAGAAGTAAACAAAGTACATTCTTTTTATACTTTCATACCTCCCACCGACAATAAAATAGCCGTCCGCCTTTCGGCCATCGCCAAAAACGACGAACCGATCCGGGAACGGCAAATCGACAATATCATTCCGGAAAAAAACAAGATCATCCGTTATAAAGGCCGCCTCTACAGCCGTTCCGAATCCGACGACACATTCCAGATCAGCATCTACAACAATGGGAAATGGGAAGAGACAACCGATATTGAATTGCCTGATTACGAATAAAATTTTATATCTTGTTATAGTCCACAGTTTATTAAAATCAGGTTTGGATTTACAAGTTTAATGGTTAATAATTTTCGGAAAGCCCGTACTTGTGAAAGCACGAGCTCTCCATATTTTCCCCAACTAATCAACCAATTTCACCATCCGGCTCTGTGTTTTAGCATTCCAAGAATTAAGAACCAACTTCATAGAACTTGCCACTTGTCTTTCTCTCAGTTCAAAATCTATCTCGATACTTTTCGTTTCACCAGGAGCCAACCAGAAAAAATTATCATTCGCATAAAAAGAGCGGGAAACATCTTCTATATTCAAATTAGTCATAAAAGAAGGCAATCTTCCTTTGTTCGTCACTACTACATGTAACCTTCCTTTGTTCCCATTCTTTTTCATCAACTTTACCTCTTTAAACCCAACAGAAGTTTTATGTTTAGCCACGGTCGGCTTTAACCAAGGACCATTCTCCATAGTTGGCCATTCAATAGGTTCTGAGACAAACTTCTGATAATAGGCCTCATCCTCCATTAACTTGATGGTACGAGGCCAATACTCAGCATGAGAAATCACTTTCCCATACTCATCAGTCAAAGAAACAATAACAAAAAAGTACTTTTCTCTATATGTATGAGGAATAGCATATGTCCCTATCTCTTCTTTTAAAACCGATGTGCCTTCCGGAACATTAACATTTTCCGAAGCTTGCCAAACTTCTCTAAAAGAGTCATCCAATATTTTCACCTGTACCACTCCTTTAAAACTAGGTCGGTCCACCCCATTTAAAACATTTATGGAAATCGGAAAAGCTTCTCCAGGTGCCCACAACAGGTGCTTGATATTCAACAAAACATGAGTCGGTTCGTACGTCCTTTTTAGAAAATAATAAGTAGCAGAAGGCTGCCCCATACCATCGACCAAATTAATTGCAGCAACTACTGGCCAAGGACGTTTATAGACCCAAGGCATCAGCCCTGTTGTAACCGGATAATTGCTTTGAATACCTTCTGACATAACCTGATAAAATTCACCAGCACCAATCTGAGTCGCTTCTGCAATTGTTTCTAACGTCGGTTTAGCCATATTATCAATATGGGAAGCACGACTTAACATACGAGGTACACGAGAAGGATTATATTCAGCAAAATGTTCCACAAATTCAGGATGCTCCAACACAAAATTCTTATCGTACATTCCTCCCAAATCAACCAACTCACCCGGAGAAACCACTTGTTTTATATTTGCAGGGTCCGTTATACAATGTACGCCAGTCTCAGCGACATAGGGTATCAACTCAAAACCTTTATACCATGCAGGATCAAAATCCGGATAAGAATGCATAGAACCAGCATCCGGAGAAGTACGCAGAAAACACCTTGTCGGATCAAATATAGCTAAATTACGCTCCAAAATACCCATAGAAGCCGCATTTCCATAAGAATACGGATTAAATTCATTTCCACCACACCAAACAGCCAAAGAGGGTTGATTTCTCAACCGGAAAATATTTTGGCAAACCTGCGCCTCCCAAACTTCCTGCGGCCATTCGGGCGTATCAAAATTGGCAATATTAAAATCCTGCCAAACCATTATACCATATTTATTACATGCATCATAAAAAGCATCGCTCTCTAACAACCCACTACCCCAAATCCGAAACATCTGAATTCCCATATTTCGTGCCATTTTCACAGCCCAATCATACTTCTCCACAGTTAAATCGTAGAGGGCATCAACAGGCATCCAGTTGACACCTTTCACAAAAAACTTTTTCCCGTTTACAACGAACTGCCAATCTTGCCATCTGTCACTTGTCCGAATACCGGCACTCCGAACTTGCTCTATTGTTCGAATACCAAAATCAAACTGAATGCAATCAGTCAATTGATTATTTACTTTTAATGTTATTTTTGCCTGATAATAATCCGGGTTACCTAAACCATTCGGATACCAAAGTTTGGGATTATCGATAATAAAGTGCTCATCCATCCAACATCTCCCTTCAATCACCTCTGGTAAAAATTCTTTTGAGAATACGATTTGTCCCTTATCTATTAAGTCGAGTACTACTGTCAACTTATCTTTTACCCGTTTATTCTGTGGAGCACTAGAGGGCTTTCCATAATTCGATATCTGACAATTATTCCAGGGATGTAACTGATAATTCAATGTGTTTTTCCCAGCAAACAGTTCAACGCTAAAACCAATTGTAGCCTGATTGTTTTCTATCTTTTCTGTAAAAAGGAAAGGACGTTCCAAATGATATTCAGGAACGAATTCCAGACGAACGTTTCTCCATAAGCCTAAATTGAAAAAAGGTTCCATTGCACTTCCTCCCATCAGGAACCAACCTTTTACGATATTTCCCGGTCGATTCGGATTAAACGATGTTTTCCCATAATTGGCAGATATGACTTCTACAATCAGTTCATTATCCCCTCCATAATTTAAATTTTCACTTACATCTATGACGGGTCCCCCAAATATACCTCGATGCTTGCCTAGTTCTATGCCATTTAACCAGACCTTCGCAAAATAGTCAATACCATCAAAATTCAATATACAAGAGTACCCCTTCCGTTTTTGAGGTATTACAAAATGTTTTTTGTAATACCAAACTTTCTGTTCTAACTTTTCATGTTCCCTTGCATTCAAATGCTTATAAGGGTCTCCCAATATGCCCGCTTTATAATTAGCCATCTGAACAGAAGTCGGATATGCCACTGAAAACCAGTTATTCTCTTTAAGTTTTGCTAAGTTTTCAACAGGGATTTCTTCCGAACTCAACTCCCAATTTTGAGATAAATCGATATGCTGCTCTGCCTGCCTCGGATAAATATAATATGGAGACTCCAAATCTCTTACCTGTGCTTTCACTATCGAAACACAACATAAACAACACCATATAAAAATACATCTATACTTAAAAACGCTCTTTCTTACCATACTTTTTTCATTTAGCTATTAGACATAGATTCCATATAAAATCAATGATTTTCATTATTAAAACGCAATATAACCGAACGTCTGAAAGTGATATCCAGAGTATCATCCACGACATGGGCAACTTTTCTCACATCGCTCCAAGGATCATATTGTTCAACATCCGAGACTTTATTACTTAAAAATTGTAGTGGTAGTTTTACCGTCCTGCTATCCGGCAATTGATTTCCGATCAATTCAGTATGCCAATTACTTAAAGCATCTCGGCACCAAACTAAAGTATGCGTATTACCTTTCAAACAATAAAAACGAACCTGATCATACATAAAAAACACAGGCCGATACTGCTCTGTTATCGGATTTATATTTGCCGTCGCATGACTAAAACGTCCGAAGTGCCACCATAAATTATTCTTTTCTATATAATATTGCCAGTGCCAACTTTGTCCAGGAGCAGCAGCACCTGAAAAAAAAGGGGCAAAAATCAAATCATGTAACAAAACGCCTAACGTATCCGATTCATATAACTTGGATGGTCCGGAATGATGTGCCTCAACCGCACCCACTTCCGAGAGTATAACAGGTTTATCAACAACCATATTACGTAATAAAACGACCGCCTGACTTGCCAAAGAATCCATAGGGGCCTGACAAATGTCCCAAGTGGCTCCCGGATCCAAATAACGATGAACCTGGGCTATCTCATTATTCGAAAGAGAAGAAAAATCTATATACCACTCCTGATATTTCTCATTATCAAAACTCCCCAAACTTTGCATAACCAAATGATGCGGAAAATAAGATTTAACGATAGGCAGCATTTCTCTTGTCCATTCCAGCTCCCCTGCTATTCCTTCGGAAAAACTTACAGAATTGATTTCATTCCACAATTCCCACCCCATAATAGTCGGATTATTCGCATATTTAGAGGCTAAAAAGGCGACCCTGTCTATATATAAATCTTTCCCCTGCTGTGTTTTGAAAAAATCATCCATATTGCCCAATGGTCCTCGGTTATCAAAAGAATAGATCGGTTTATCAAAAGCCACTGACGAAGAAAACGGGGCTGAATATCCTGTTAGTTTTCTGAAATTTTCCAAACAAAATTTGATCTTGATTCCATATTTCGTCGCCAACTCCAACAGTTTGTCAATGCGGTTTACTCTATTTTCATCAAACTCTCCAGCTTTCTTATGTTCAATCTCAAAAAATGGTGCACTCAACCAAATACGCGTGTAATTTCCTCCATTTTCCGAAAGATTGCGAAAACGCTGTTCATAAAGCTGTAAAACTTTTGTTTCATCCGTCTCAAAACGTTCCCAACAAATATTGGGACCTACAGGTATAAAGGGGGTACCATCCGAATATTCCAAATAACAAGGATTCACCTTACTCACCCGTATAAAGTTCTGATCACGTTCTTTTCCACAAGAGAAAAAAGAACAGAGAATCATCATATATAATATATTCCGTATCATATCAACTGATTCTTAAAAGTAACCACCTTTTGCTGTAATTTCCCGAACACTGTCTCCGTTTTGTACCCAAGAGAAAATCTTCTTCTCATTTTCACGTATCTCCTCCGAACGTAAAAGCACTTCATAAGCTATTTCCCTTGGTACAACTAAAACTCCATCGATATCTCCAAGTATTATATCACCCGGCTTAATCGTTACATCTCCGATTTTAATCGGAATTTGATAGTGAGTAATCAAACAGCGCCCCAAGCTACCATTCGATATCCGGTATTCGTAAAACACAGGAAAATCAGCATTCAAAATCTGATGTGTATCCCGTATTCCCCCATCTATACAAGCTGCTTTCAGTTTTTTCCCCTTAGCAGTCGCTGTCATTACACCTCCCCACAAAGTTGCTTTATCATCCCGACTTGTATCCCAGACAATAAAATGGTCCTCCTGCATCTCATCCAGCATCTGGGTTCGATATTCCATCTCACCCTTTATCTTTACGTTCGGTGCACTTTTGACAGTAAATGCAAAACCGGCAACAGAATGATATTCACGTAAAGGTTTAATCCTACCAGGCAAAGCTTGCTCCAAAAGACAAAATTCACGCATCACATCGTTTACAGCTCCTGTATATAACTGCTCATATCGAAATAATAACTCTTTATCCGGTATGGAAAACTTTTTCGAAGATATTCCTTCACGATCCTGAATCAATTTTTCCAGATTCATCATTCCGATTTCTTTCTTATACTGATCTACGCTCATAACTCTTTTATTTTTAATTAATCACTCTGGTAAACTCATTCCACCATCTACCAATATATCCGCACCGGAAATATAGCGTCCAGCTTCGCTACACAAAAGTAACGCCATAGAAGCCAGATCATCCGGTTCTCCAATATATCCTAATGGAATATTCTTTTCTATTTTTGTTTTGAAAACTTCATTCGACAAAACTTCCTCATTACGGACCGTTCCGATCACCCCAGGAGCCAAATTGTTAATCGTTATTCCTTTATTCCCCAATTGCCAAGCAAGATTTTTCACCATATTCAATTGAGCAGCTTTTGAAGCTGCATAAACGATCATTTGCTTACTCGGCCTGTTCTGCTGAACGGAGCCTAACGTAACAATTCTTCCCCAACCTTTCGATTCCATATGAGGCACACAACATTGCATCAACTCCAGCGAAGCTCTTACATTCACATTCATTTGGGTATTAAACTCAGATAAGGTCACATCTTCCCATTTCTTACGAATCTGAATAGAAGCATTCAAAACTAAAATATCAACTTCAATTCCTAATTTTTGCAGCAACAGTTGAAAGTCAGAAGCCAGCGTGTCTGATAATAAATCGTATTCCCATAACCACGCTTTTGTTCCCATCTTCAGCACATCCCGTAAAGTTGCTTCCGCCAATTGGTGATTGCTCCGGTAATTGATCACAACATTCGCTCCATGTTCAGCCAAAGCTAAAGCGATGGAGCGGCCAATTCCTTGGCCAGCTCCTGTAATCAATGCAGTTTTTCCCGTTATATCAAACAAATGCTTCACTCCCATAACGATTCTTATTAAATACCACCTACAATCGGATACCAATTTGGTTTATACGGATCTTGATGAAAACGAGCGTAATAGTCTCCCATCTTCTCGTAATACCGCTCATATTTTTCCATCTTTTCTTCGTCTAAAGCAACTCCTAAACCCGGTCCTTCCGGTACTTTTATAGCCCCATTGACATATTGCAGTTTTCCACCCTGAATAATATCATCTTCCAAATAATGATAATGGGCATCTCCCGGCATAGTCATTTGAGGGATGGTAGATGCTGTATGTAACATAGCCGCCAATTCAATACCGAATTCTGCTCCGGAATGCATAGCTACCCCTAAATTAAACGTACGACAAACCGCAGTCAAATCTTTTACCCCCCGCGGGCCTTCCCAATAATGTAAATCCGTCAATATAATATCTATTGATTTCATATGGATAGAAGGGCCCAAATCATCAAATTTATTCGGATACATATTAGTTGCCAAAGGAATACGAACCTGTTCCCGGACAGCCTTCATACCTTCTATGCCCCAAGAGGGATCTTCAAAATATTGTAGTTCCAACTCTTCCATCCTATGACCAGCTTTTATGGCTGTCGCAACACTCCATACTCCATTAGGATCAATCCGTAAACCGAAATCATCTCCTAACTTCTGCCGGCATAATTGCAACACTTTCACTTCTTCCATCGGATCCATAACACCAGCTTTCAGTTTCATTGCTGTAACACCCAGTTCATTGTTCAACTGTACGCAATAATCAGCCATATCCTCCGCACAGGTATCATGCCCACCACCCGGACGATCATAACGCCAAAACAAATAAGCGATCATCGGAATTGAATCACGCAATTTACCACCAAGAAGCTGGTGCATCGGAACATTAAACGCTTTCCCCATAATGTCCAAACAGGCTATCTCTATTGCACCATACAAACGGGAATTGGAGATATAATAAATACTTCTCAGAACTTTCATCTTGATAGCCTCCAGGTCCATCGGGTTCATTCCGATAATGCGCGGTTTCAACTTAAGCAAAGCCGCTCTTGAATCTCCGCCACCAACTTCACCCAATCCTACAATTCCTTCATCCGTAATAAGTTCCAAGATTGTTCTCAATAAATAACCCGGATGTACTCCCGTGTTATGCCGTAACATACAATTCATAGGAATTGCAACACAACGGACTTTCATGTCTACGATCTTCATTTCTTTATACTTATTTTAAGTGATACTCTATAACTTGTTCCTTTCCAAACTTATCTGTATAAGTAATATGATACTTACCTTTAAACCCTCGAAATTCCACATTCCCGTTTTTACTGGCTTTTACGGTCATATTAGTTTTCCATTCATGATTGATCAAATTATCAAGTGCATAAAATGATTGTTTGGGATCCATGTTTCTGGTGAACAATCCAGAAACAGATGGTTCTCCCGGTGCACCACAATCATCTACCACATTCCACCATGTGATTCCCATCATATTTTTAACACTGAACCACAGGCGATACAGGTTTTGTGCGATAATAGCCTGTATTTTTTGTCCTCGGTCATCATTGCCTGGAGATGTTATCGTGATTTCACTTAAATGAATCGGTAATCCTGTTTCCGAAATTCGGTTCATGATAGTCCAAATCTGATTCGGAGTCTGGATTTCTTTACCAGCAGCAATATCCAAACATTGTTGCGGTTTGAACAAATGCATTTGAGAACCAGCAACATTTATCTTCGCCCCTCTTTTCATCAAATCTTTTACTTGCTCCGGATACTCCGGACCAGTCCAATAATCATTGATATTCAAAAGGACATTATTCGAAAACACCTGATTGGCTGTTTTGAAAGCTTCAAATGTATAATCTCCCGGCATTATCCCATAATTACTTTTACAGAGCCCGGAACCCGGAACCATTGCTCCTTTGGCAAAATCTTGTGCACTCTCATTGACAACATCCCAACTACTGACACGGTCCCCATAATATTTAGCGATCTCTACAATTCGTTTTTCAAACAATTCCTTTAACTTTTTCGTCAAATTAGGAAATTTCGTTTCTAATTGAGCAACAGTCATATTTTTGTACTTATCTGTGTATTTTTCGCCATCCAAATAATTATCGAGATTGCCATATTCTACAATCAGTTTATCCATTTCCTTTTTCTCCTCAAGCGTCATCATCTGGTCTATAATCCAGTTAGGATTATGCCATTTACGGTTTCCCCAGATCAACGGATGACCATGCACAGGAACCCCCTTACTGAGACAGAAATCTATAATCTGATCGGGAGAAGGACGACGCCAGTGCGGTTGATGCTTCGGGTCTGTCTGGCGATTCCAATATTCTTCCGTATCCCAGTATTCTTCACGAAAACGAGGGCGATTCGGTTGCATTTCCAGGGTTTTCCAATAAAATGCGACAGTCGCACGATTAAATAATGTCCCAAACACATCTTTATATTTCTGATTACACGCAGGAGTTCCTAATTGATTATAGTTAAAGATATGGGCACCGAATACAAAATCATGCGAAACCTGCTCAATCTTCACTTCTGATCCAGCCGCAACATTCTGTAAACCAACAATAGCATTTGCTTTTCTATTCTGTTCAATGTCCTTATCGATCTTAGCCTGTACCTTTGGATTCCAAATATTCCAATAAGCTTCACTCATAATTTTTTCTTTGTCCTCTTTTGCACTTTTTGGAAAACCTCTCTGCGCAAACAAGTTAAAACAACAAAAGACTAAACAGATTATTAACGTTATCCTTTTCATATCTAATTATAATTTTAATTATTTAATTTCAAATTCCTGAATTTCTATCTTACCATTTTTATTTATCCAAGTAGCACGGTAATGCCCTTTAAAACCTCTGAAACGAACCACGCCCTGTGCATTCGATGTTGTGGTCAGTGAAGTTTTCCATTCTCGGTTTATCAACCTATCTAATGTCTCATAGACAGGCTTCTTTCTCATTCTCTTGTCATAAAGTCCTGAATAAGAAGGCTCGCCTGGAGCTCCACCTCCATCCACGACATTCCACCAAGTAATACCCGTAATATTGGGACAACTGAACCAAAAACGATATAAATTTTCAGCTATGACAGCCTGGATCGCACTTCCTATACTCGTTGAATCAGGAGCACAAACCGTTACTTCGCTCACATGTACAGGACGTCCTACTTCATTTAGGCAATCTACCACATCTGTGAGCTTAGCCGGTGTCAGGATATTATCCCCCTCAGCTATTTTCTGAGCCTCGACCGGATTAAAAATATGCATCTGAGCTCCAACATTGTCTATACGAATTCCTCTATCGATCATATTCCGGGCAATTTCTACATACCGTCTTGTATAAGGAATACCACTTTTAAAATCAATATCATTAATATTAAAAATGACAGACTCCGGAAAATACTTCATGGCCCACTTATACGATTTATAAGTATAATCATCCGGCATTATTCCGCGATTTGCCTGATCAACAGGTTCATTGACTACGTCCCATATCTGAATTCTATCCTTATAGCGCAACGCTAATTCCTGAATATGCTTCTCAAAATAAAATTCCATCTCTTTACGGTCTGACGGCATCCAATCCGGATGTCCCCAACGACGCATACCATAAATAATAGCGTGACCTTTTGTCATTATCTTATTCGATTCGCAAAACTCAAGAATAGGATCGACAGGAGGACGACGGAAAATATAAGAAGATCCCGCCGTATAACGTGGCTTTCCTTGCTCGGGTTCCAGCGTTTTCCAATAAAAAGGCAAAGTAGCAGAATTAAACAAAGCTCCAAAAGTATTTTCATACTGTCTATTTTGTTGCGTAGTCTCAAGCTGACCAAACAAAAAGATATTGCCTCCAAAAATAAACGAATGGCTCAACTGCTCAATTTTCACAGTGACTCCAGATGGAATATTTAATTCGGCATCACCTTTCCGATATTGCTCTATATTCTTATTTATGCTAGCCTGGACATCCGAATTCCATATTTTCCAATAAGCCTCGCTCATGACATCCTCATAATCTTGCGCTTGTAAAGAAAAAGTAGAAAAAAGCAATCCTATCAATAATATTACTGTTTTCATATTTTATAATTTTATAGACACTTTACTAACTATCTGCCTTCATAAAACTCTTTCAAGAAAAAGAATTTGATCGCCACAAAAACGGCTAAGGCACCTAACAAATAGAATATTGCCAAAAATGATATGCCAAAAGACAAACCATAATCAGTCTTCAGATATCCTAATAGTAAGGGAGCTAGAGCCCCAACAATAAAAGCAAAAGCAGTCATAACCCCTACCGAAGATGCTCTTAAATCCGGCGCTATCACATCAAACAAAGCAGCATACAAGTTTGAATCGTAAATTCCCCTGAAAAAGCCGAACAAAGCCAACATAGCATAACTTACATATAAATTCGAGGTATATCCCATGAAAAATATAAACGGAGCACCGAACAACAATCCGACCAGTTCCGTTTCCAGACGGACTGTTTTACGCTTTTGTGCATATTTATCTGATAATTTTCCACCTATTAAAACCCCCAACAATGCGGCTGCAAAATGAAAAAACATAGAGGTAAACCCAGCTGTCGAAAGAGATAAATGATACTTTTCATGATAGAACGTAGACATCCAAGTCACATAGCCAATATTCACAAAACACATTCCTCCAAAAGCCAGACAAAGCATCCAGACCGTCTTCTTTTTAAATATCTCTTTAATGACATACCAGATTGAATACCTTCCTTCTTCTTTCACTTCCTGCGGAGTATCTTCCATTCTGAAAAATAAATAAATACACAGCAACAAACCTCCTAATCCAAAAGTAAAAAAAGACATTCGCCAACCAAAATGTTCACCAATATAGGCCGCAATAAACCCACTGGCCACAATACCCACATACAAAGATGTCTGATGTATGGACATGGCCATAGCTCGCGTCTTATGATGATACTGACTGATCAAAGAGGTAGCTGCCGGATAATAGAAAGCTTCTCCCCCGCCAGTCGTAATACCACGTAAAATGATCAAAGAGACCAAACCTCCACTAAATCCAGTACATAACGTTCCGATGCTGAAAATCAAGATACTAATAAGAATAATCCATTTTCTCTTCAGAAAATCACCCATATATCCACCGAAGGGAACCAAACAACCATATACAATCGTAAATACAGAGGCAACGAACCCCAATTGTACATCCGTCAAATGCAAGTCTTCCTTTATCAAAGGAATCACCACATTAAAAATCTGCCGATCACCCTGGTTTAGAAAATAGGCAACCCATAACATGATAATTAACTCCCACTTATAGGTGATACGTAGTCGTTTCATTTTACGAATAGTTTATCGAAGGTGTGGCTTAAACCACACCTTCATATTTTTAATTTAATACCCTGGATTTTGATCTTTTGACGGATCAAGAGCCTCATTATAATTAAACTCTGTTTGCGGAATCGGGAATAACATATGTTTCTCTTGTATATCAAGACCTTTAATCCTCTTAATCTGCTCTTTTACAATACCTAGACGAATCAGATCAAACCAACGTTTCCCTTCATTAAATTGTTCATACATCCGTTCTTTCAATATTAATTCCAAAAACTTTTCTGAAGTAGAGTAATCTTTTAATTTAAAATCAACTTCAGATGAAGTCATAGGGTCATAACCATAAGCACGACGATGAACCATATTTATCTTTTCCATTGCATCTTCCGTAGGAGAACCGGTTACTCTCATTGCCATTTCCGCATACAATAGTAAAACATCCGGATAACGAATTAATGGATAATCACATGCAGCTCCAGAAGCCCCGGGAGCATTTGTATCATGATATTTTGTTAATAAATAAGTATTATCTCCCATACCGAAATCAAACAACAACAAATTATAATCCTTCCGAAAATCTTTCACATCCCAATCTGTTATCAATTGATTTTCCGTAGTAGTATAAACACCATACCATCCTCCAGAACCATGCATCGCATCCCCATCAATCATTGCTCCCGGATGGGAACAAAACATCGCATATTCATTACCTTGACCATTTTCTCGATACTCCTTTATATAAAATATCTCTTCCGTAGATGAAACTATTTCTGGTCCAAATACATTATTAAAATCCGCAGCAGAAGACACCGTGACCAATGAATATTGTCCACTATTAATAACTTCTTCCAAAAGTTGTTTCGATTCTTCATATCTACCTAATGTTGCATATACTTCTCCTAAAAGGCTCTTTGCACTATTCACTGAAGGCGTTCCTGCCAAACGAGGTGTCTGAGGCGCATTATTTACAGCAAAGCGGAGATCCGATTCTATAAGTTCGTATATTACATCTTTAGAACTCTTTCCTATATTATATTCACTCATATTTTCTTCTACATGAAGAGGGACATCTCCAAAATATCGCACTAAATAAAAATAAGTAAGCCCTCTGATAAACCGCAATTCCCCTATGTAGCTATTTATTTTATCCTCTGACATTTGACTTGCTTGCGGTAAACGATCCAAAGCCACATTACAATTTCTGATAGCAGTATATAATTTCGTCCATATATTTGCAGTACGAGTTTGATTAGTATTATCTAATCCTATATAATCGCTATTAGAAGCCCAACTACCTCGACCATAGGCATAATCTGCAAAACATTCACACAAAGCAGTTCCAAAATAGTCTAAACCACCATAACCTTTTAAATTAGCAAGCGGCGCAGCAACCGCAGCTGCAGCTTCACTTTCTGTATTATAAAACGTTTCTGCAGCAACAGACTTTGGTTCTTCTTCCAACCAATCAGAGCAAGAAACAACCGATAATAATATCATGAATAAATAAATGTACTTTTTCATATTTTCTCTTCTTTATTAGATACTCTAAAATTGAACTTTAACACCAAATGTAATAGTCTTCACATTTGGATAAGTCAGATAATCAAGTCCGGCATTTGTATCTCCACCCCAAGAGTTCACCTCAGGATCCATACCTGAATAACCTGTAATAGTAAATAGGTTCTGAGCACTCACATATACTTTTATCGCACTTAACCAGTTTTTCACATTCCACTTTTTCACAGGTAAATTATAACCTAACATAATATTTTTCAAACGGAGATAAGACCCATCTTCTACAAAGCGATCTGAATGCTTAATATTATGATTTGCTGCTGGTCGCGGATACTTTGCCATTAAGTTTTGTTCTGCAGTATTTGTCGAACTCCAATGGCTGTTAAAAACCTCACGCCTTAAATTAAGTCCCATGCCCATATCATAATTTGCAGTTTCTGTTACATTATAAACATCGTTGCCTTGGCTACCATACAAAAAGAAAGAAAACTCAAAATCTTTAAATGTCAAACTGGAATTGATTCCATATGTAAAATCAGGATGCGGACTACCTGCGATATATTTATCATTATTATCATATACACCATTCCCATCTTTATCTTCATAAGTCATGTTTCCATTTTCATCAAAACCTGTATCATGGTATACATAATACACTCCTAAAGGTTCTCCCTCACGTAATAAAGTCACAAAATCTTCAACATAAGACAAACCTACAGTTGAACCATAAATATCCTGTCCTCCATACAACTCTTTAATCTTATTTTTATTCAATCCTAAATTCGCAGATAAAGTCCATGAGAATTCTTTTTGTTGAAAAACATCTCCTTCTACTAATAATTCAAAACCACGATTACCCATCTTTCCCACATTCTTTACAGTTGTCGTATAACCTGAAGAAGTTGGCAAAGAAACATTATTCAACAAATCACGTGTTGTTTTATCATAATAGTCAGCAGTGATTCTCAAACGAGATTTAAATAATGACAGATCAAGACCTATATTCCATTGAGATGTAGTTTCCCATTTCAATTCTGACGGCAAAGTTGAACTCGGTGCATATGATGTAACAAGCCCACTCCCCAATGCCGCTTTACCTTGTGACAACATATTTAACGTTGAATAAGGATTAATTGCAGTTGACCCGGTTTCTCCGTATCCTAAACGTAATTTCAAATCAGACAACCAAGAAATATCCTTTAAAAAAGCCTCATCAGATATCCTCCACGCTAATGCAGCTGCAGGGAAATATCCCCATTTATTTCCTTCACTATAGCGAGATGAGCCATCAGCTCTGAAGCTAACCGTAGCCATATAACGACCTTTATATGAATAATTAGCTCTAGCCAAATATGACATTAATACCCATTTGGTATAGCCAGAAGATGGCGTTCCAAAATTAGCAGCAGCTCCAAGGCCCCATGCTTCTGGCGCATCACTTATAAAATCAGTTCCACTTGCACCAAAAGATGTACCTAAATATTGTTGATAAGTAAAACCTCCCATAAAATTCAAATTATGATCATCATGGACCGTCAAATCATAATTCATGATATTTTCGTTCACAATTGTTGTTTGCTGATTAGAAGACAAAGAAGCACTTGAAGCTCCATACAAATAGCGAGAACTATTATAGTTATTAGAAGTATAATTCAACGTTTCAACCCCAATTGTAGCTTTCAAAGACAGCCCTCTTATCGGTTTATATTCCAAAAAACCATTCACATTCACTAAGTCAGCCTTAGTTTTAGAGGATGTTTCATTAATAAGATTTAATGGATTAAATAGAGCATTAGACATAAATGGGTAAGCCAATTGTAAATTGTTATAAGAGCCATCTTCATTATAAGGGAATAAAGTTGGAGGAGCAGAAATTGATGCTCCAATTAAAGACCCTCCTCGATTTCCACCACCACTACTTTTCATGCTTTTATTTGTCCTTGTATACGACAAATTAGCTCCAGCATTAAATTTATCGTTAATTTTATGATCTATATTACTTCTCACATTATACTTATCATAGCTGCTATTTTTGATAATACCATCACGCAAAAACAAAGAGCCACTCACATAGAATTTGGTTTTGTCATTACCTCCTGCAATAGACAAACTATGAGTTTGTAAAGGTGCATCTTTATAAACCAACTCTTGCCAATCCGTACCTTTTCCAGCAAAAGCAATCTCATCAGCCGTAAAAAATTCTTTTCCAGCATTATTCAACTGTTGTTCATTATAAAACATCATATATTCCGTTGCATCCATCATCTCAAGTTTTTTGATTTGAGATTGAATACCATAGCTGCCATCATAGGTTACGGTCGTTTTTCCTTTTCTTCCTGATTTTGTCGTAATCAAAACAACTCCATTAGAGCCCCTAGATCCATAAATAGCAGTAGCAGAAGCATCTTTTAATACTTCCAAAGACTCTATATCATCAGGATTAACACTGGACATATTCGCTGGGAACCCATCAATAATGTAGAGAGGATCATTACTTCCTTTAATCGAATTTGCACCACGGATACGAATCGTAAAATTTCCTTCTGGAGAGCCAGTATTCGATGTAACTTGAACTCCCGGAGCTCTACCTTGTAATGCTTGAACCGGATTAGGGACAGCATAAGCCGTTAAATCTTCGCTCTTTACAGAGCTTAGAGAACCTGTTAAATCACTCTTTTTCATCGTTCCATATCCAATTACCACAACTTCTTCCAAAGCTTCCATATCTTCCGACAGAGAAACATCAAGAACCGACTTACCTTCTACTGATACTTCTTGGGTAACATAACCGATATAAGAAAAAATCAACGAAGAAGATTCAGGAACAGACAAAGAATAATTTCCATTCAAATCCGAAATAGTACCAGATTCAGATGAACCTCTCAAAACAACATTCACACCAATTAAAGGTTCCCCTGTTTTAGCATCTGTAATTCTCCCTTTTACAGCATGCTGAGCAAAAACCGAGACACTGCCCCAAAAAAGCAACATCCACAATAACAAACTCTGCCGATTTTTCATAAGACATGAATTAAGTTTAACTTGATATTTACTATTGTAAAACTAAATTTTACAATGCAATATTAACTACTACCATATAAACCACAAAATATTTTTATAAAAAAATCAGCATTTATGCTCTTAAACATACAAATAAACTGCTATTTAAAATAAAAAGTCAAATATATTCGCGGTATCACAATTCAATTATACAAAATTGAAATTTTACAATATAAATAAAAATAGAAATAATAAAAAAAGAAGCACATAGCAGGAAAGGCTACTTTTCATCCTTAAATTCAGACACAAAAAAACGTGGGACTACAGCCTATTTGCCATCGAGGTATCGCCAAACACCATGCCACAAATAAACTATAGCCCACGCCTATAAGGGCGCAGGCGTTCTATAGTTACACCTTGTGGCATTATTGAAATTGGCGATTTCGATGACAAGGATTCACTAAACGCTTCTACGTTATTTTCTCAATACAATACAAATATACTAAATTATAGCAATTCATTACAAACAAAGGATTAATAAAAGTCAATAGATCACAGCCTATTTTTCATCATGAGAACAGATAGAATAAAAAGTTACCCAGAATAAAAAATAAGGGAACAAACAAATAAACAAAACAGATATTTGATTCATCCTAAATTAAAATATAGAGAGAATCACAAATGCTCACAATAAAGACTTTCATAAAATCTATTTTAATACTATATTTTTTGTAGTTTTGCAAATAAGCTTATTAATTGCCAGTTATATAATCAGGTTACACGAAACAAAAACGAGGAAGTATGATACAAGTTATAAACAGAGCCTTGAATATTCTCGAGATATTAGCACAAGAACCAGACAAAGAATTCGGATTATCCGAAATTGCTACTGCTGTAGAATTAAACGCGGGAACTTGCGCCAATATCCTAAAAACGCTTGTATATCGCAACTATGTAGAACAATCCGGCACAAAAAAAGGATACAAGTTAGGATACATGATTTATCAACTCACACGTGATAATTCTTACAATACAGAACTCGTCAATGCAGCAAAAGTCGCAATGGATAATCTACGTGACAACATCAATGAAACTGTCATATTATCTGTAATAAAAGGGGACAAAAGAATTTTACTGAACGAATCACAATGTACGCATGAAATCCAGGTTCGTACAACAAATGAGTCTTCCGTATACAGAGCCACAACAGGCAGAATGATTCTGGCTCATTATTCACCTAAGGAATTAAATGATTTTATCGACAAGATCGGATTGCCTACAGAAGAAGAATGGCCGGAAGTCAAAACAAAATCCGAACTAATCCAATTACTAAACGACATACGAACCAATAACATCGAACTTTCATGGAATAAAAATCATGTAGTAGGCTTAGCCACCCCTATCTTGAAAAAAGGGAAGGTCATTGCGAGTCTCGGAATCTATCTACCAGATATACGTTTCGGCAAATCAGAAAAAAATAATATCATAAAGCAACTAAAAAAAGCGACAGATATTATCAACGAAAAGATCAATGCTGCAAGCAAATAGTACGATTTGAAGACTTATATCTTAACCGATTCTCCATATATATATTATTTTAATTCGTATCTTTGTCATTGAATGATTAATGTTCGGAATTATGATTAAGAAGAATATACTCGGTTTATTATTTCTGCTGTCCGCACTCTGTCTGTTCAACAGTTGTGAGGATGATCCGTATTATGATGATTACGGCTGGGCGACCGATGCATTATGCAATAATACCTGGGTTGATTTTTATACCAATAACAAAGGGTACGAATGCGAACAACGGCTCGACTTCTATAACGATCATACGGGAGAAGATTTTACAATTATCTATTATCCTAACGGTATGACTGACGAATTGAAAACAAGTTTTTATTGGGACTGGAAAGACGAATATTTCGATTCTTTCTATGTCGAATATGCAAACGGGACTGATTATTACGAGGATGTTCGAATAGGTAACGAATATTTAAAGTGTTTCCTAAACGGAGACCGGGTGACCTTCGAGGCATTCCACTGGTAATAAAAAAGGCAATCGTAACGATTGCCTTTTTTATTGTAGCTCCGCCGAGAATCGAACTCGGATCTAAAGTTTAGGAAACTTCTATTCTATCCGTTGAACTACAGAGCCATTTTTATAATAAGTGCGGCAAAAGTATAACCTTTTCCGCAAACTGGCAAGTATTTAAAGGAGCAATATGCTAATCGAACAGACTTTGCATGACGGATAAGGACTTTATTTCGGGAAAATCCGGCAAATGCAGGCGATAATATTCAAGAATACGGTTTATGACACTCACACGATCCTGCCGGGAAAAAGAATACAACGACATATTCTCGAAGCTGATCTTCAGCAACCGGACCAAAACCACACTCTCCTGCCGGTTCAGATAATGGCGATGCATCGGTATACGATCGACAAACACGCCATTCAACATATCGAAGCAAGAACCTGCCACATATGATTCGACGTTCGGATATATCCCCAGATAATGCAAGAGTCGCAGTAAAAAGACCAGATGAAAATTCGCCACCCCCTTATCCGAAAGCTCTAACAATTGTATCGACTCGAACAAATACTCGAAAAGGCGCGAATCCGGCTCCGTCTCCTTCACCACGCGGAAAAGGATCTCGGAAAGGAAAAGCGCAAGTATATTTTTCACCGGATTACAAAACACTTCCGTCAACGGATAGCAGAGTTTCGTTTCACGGATACGATGCAAATCCCGCTTATTCAGATGCTCAACCTCCATCTCCACTACCGAAAGAGGCATGAACAACGCTTTCGAGACAGAAGATTTCTTTCCACGGGAACGGGCAACCAGATAAGAAGCACGTCCAAAAGCCTCCGTGTACATATATATAATGGAGTACTTATCATTATATGGAATGGAATGCAGGACAATCCCACGCGTTTTACACAACATATCACTGAAATTTGGAAAACAAAGTTACAACATTTTCCTTCTCAGCCTTGTTTTATTGAATAACAAACTACTAAATTATAAAGAACATATAAACATGCAAGAACTCACGCTCACAACCCCATCACTGCTATTTTCAGCAGTTTCACTTATCCTATTGGCCTATACAAACCGTTTTATTTCGTATGCGAGCCTCGTACGCACATTGAAAGAAAAGCATCAACAGACACACGACCCGAAAGACATCGCCCAGATAGCCAATCTTAGGAAACGGTTATACCTGACACGCTCCATGCAGATATTAGGTCTGCTAAGCCTACTCTTTTGCGTGGTCTCGATGTTCTTCATCTATATCTCATGGCAAATCATAGCCGCCTGGATATTTGGAATAGGATTGCTTCTATTGGCAGCTTCGCTATGCGTATGTATCTGGGAAATAAATATTTCCGTCAATGCTTTAGAGATACACCTACAGGATATGAGTTCCAAATAGATGTTAAATACGACTAACCCAAAACTTTTTTCTTTCAAATATTTTGTCAGTTTAAAGAGAACATCTATCTTTGCACTCGCAATCGGGAAATCAACAATTCCAGAGAGCTAAAAGCAAAAACTTTGACATGATGGCCCGTTCGTCTATCGGTTAGGACGCAAGATTTTCATTCTTGAAAGGGGG
>NZ_JAHPXO010000020.1:0-98558 GCF_019041495.1 Parabacteroides sp. MSK.9.14 | reverse complement strand
TATTCCTACTACGTCTCTTGTACTACTTGTTGATATGTAATGCTTTCAAAGAACTCTTTTCGCTTTCTCTTAGCGAACGTGGGTGCAAAGATAATAACTTTTATTTTTAACTTCCAAATTTTATCGAAACTTTTTTCAAAAGTTTTTTGTTTCATCATTTAAACACCTGCGTTCTCTCTCGAATGCGGATGCAAAAGTAGTGCTTTACAACATATCCACCAAACATTTCTGCAACTTTTTTTTCACCCGGTTGCTATCTCTTTACGCTAACTACTGAACCTCTGAACGTTACAACTGCAACTTTTTTTATCTCTCACTTTACAACAGTTTATGGATATACGGAATGATTTTATAGATCCTTATAATGTACATGGAAAGACGGTATACTGATAAAACATCTATACTTTTGGATTTCTCAAATCGTAGTAATGAATTTGGAAACTCATTACTATAATGTATCTTTGTCACCATATCAATTATTCACCTAAAAACTTAATTCTAGAATGGAATCAGTAATGAAAAGAACGACAGCCACCGGCTTTTTGTCTACTTGTGCCATATCGTTGGCCCTATTTTCTTCGTGTACCAGTGTTGAACCCAATACACTTACACCCGAAGAAATCGCAGACGGCTGGCAACTCCTCTTCGACGGCAAAACATTAAACGGCTGGAAAGATTACAACGGAACAACCCTGACACAACCCTGGCATGTGGTTGACGGATGCATCCAAGCAAAAGGAGACGGTAGCGACGCGAGTGGTTATATCGTAACCGACAAGCAGTATGAGAACTTCGAATTGTCTTGGGACTGGAAATTGTCCAAAGGAGGCAACAGCGGTATGCTATACCATGTAGTCGAACGTCCCCAATTCGCCGTTCCATACGTCACGGGACCGGAATATCAGTTAATAGACGAACCTAACTTCCCCGAACCACTGGAAGAATGGCAGAAGTTGGGTGTCGACTACGCCATGCACCTCCCCGACAAGGCAAAAATGAAAGTAAACCCGCAAGGAGAGTGGAACAATTCAAAGATCGTATTCGACAACGGACATGTAGAACATTGGTTGAACGGAGTCAAAATCCTAGAATTCGAAGCCTGGACTGACGATTGGTATGCAAAGAAGAACAGCGGTAAATGGGCAAACGCCCCAGAATACGGCTTGGCCAAGAAAGGTGTCCTTTGCCTGCAAGACCACGGATACCCTGCTTCTTTCCGTAACATCAAGATCAAAGAACTCCCCCGCAAGACAAAAGAAGTGACGCTATTTAACGGTACAGACCTGAAGGGATGGGAAGCCTATGGCACGGAAAAGTGGTATGTAGAAGATGGTTTGCTGATCTGTGAAAGCGGTCCGGACAAGAAATACGGCTATCTGGCTACACGCGATTACTATGACGACTTCGACCTGACGGTTGAATTCAAACAGGAAGCAGACGGAAACTCCGGCGTATTCATCCGTTCCTTTATCGAAGAGGATGTTAAAGTGAACGGTTGGCAGGTTGAAGTAGCTCCCAAAGGCCATGACACTGGCGGCATCTATGAATCATACGGACGCGGCTGGTTGATCCAAATCCCGGATGAAAAAGAAAATATCCTGAAAGAGGGTGACTGGAATACCATGCGTATCAAAGTACAGGGAGACAATGTCCAAACTTGGTTGAACGGTCAAGAGATGGTCAACATCAACGATGAAAAGATCGGAGCCGGACAGGGACGCATTGCTCTGCAAATCCATGATGGAGGCGGTATCAAGGTTCTCTGGAGAAACCTGAAAGTAAAAACATTATAAACTCTTGTCCCATAAAAAATGACTCCCGTTCCAAACAATATGAGACGGGAGTCGTTTTTTCATTCCTTGCGACCATGTCTTTTACGAGGAGACTGGGGGCGTTGCTTTTCGAGATATTGTTTATACTGATCCTCCGTCAGTATCTTTTTCATCTCCGCATCCCGATCATCCCGCAAGCTCATCATCTTTTCGCGCATCTTCCGACGATCCAAATCGGCCTGTTTTCTTTCCGCTTTCATCTTATCTCTGAACTCAGCTTCCACTTTACGGAAATCTGCCGCCTGTTTCTCATCCAATTTCAGATCAGCAATCATTTTTTCACAACGTTGTGCCGGATCACCTCCTTTTTTTGCACCTCGTTTGCCATCTTGGGCAAAAACAGAAACCGAACTGATCAAGAGAACCAAACACAATCCTATTACCTTCTTCATAAACTAATTACCTGTTATTAATATTAAACTTATTTGTTTTTGAAGCGCTTCTGGATAATAGACTTGGAGCCGGACGAAAGGTTTAACCCAGATCGATGTTATTTTATTATTTAACAATGATTCCCTATTGAACCGGACCACAGGTAATTCCTTCCGTTTTCCACTTTTGTAGAAAGGAATTCAATTTGTCCAAAAAACGTTGATAGTCCTTGTTGGAAGCATCCGTCCACCCTGTTTCCGCATAAGCGGCCAAGCGGGGATAGACTTTCAGATTCATGCTCTCGACTGTCGGGATAAACTCTCCCCACATTTGGCATCCTAATCCCAATACTTTACTTTTCTGATCATCCGTCAGGCCTTCCGGTACAGGATTGAACGAGTAAGCTTTTTCCATAGGAATCGACTCGTATGAATAATCCAAATAGGTATATTCATGATAAGAATTCACGACATCATATCCCTTTTCTATTGTTTTCCTAATAAGAGCCGTGTCTCCCTTCCAGAAATGGACGATCGTACCGGAAGCCAACTCCTGCTTCACGCCTTCTGTATCGGCATCTGACTGATATTCGTGCAGTTTATCTCCGGTAATTTCATTCCACCCCATCATTCTCTTGCCCTTGGCTGCCAACATATTGGATATTTCATTTGTAAAATAGACCTGAAGTTCGGCCGGAGTCTTCAAATTATGTTTGGTCATGTAAGCACGTATCGCTGGGGAATTTTTCCATTGATCATATTTCACTTCATCACCTCCGATATGGAACACAGAACCGGGGAAGATCGCGATTACCTCATCTGTCACCTCGTCCAAGAATTTCATCACGTCAGGATCAGCCACATTAAAAACTTCATAATGTACACCGAATTTCCCCGGCACTTTTATCTGTTTTCCGCTCGTCCCTAACCAGGGATAAGATGCGATAGCTGCACTGGCATGTCCTGGCATACTCACCTCCGGTATTATCGTTATATGGCGTTTTGCCGCATAATCCACAATTTCTTTTAAATCTTCCTGCGTATAAAAACCGCCATGACGTTTACCGTCATACACGTCACTCCCAAAATGGTTGATTTCGGAAGAATCCCTGAAAGCTCCTATTTCCGTCAACTTCGGATACTTCTTTATTTCGATACGCCATCCTTGATCGTTGGTCAGATGCCAGTGGAAGACATTCATTTTCAGGTCTGCCATTTCATCCAACAGCTGCTTCACCACTTCTTTGCCTTTGAAATAACGACCTTCGTCTAACATAAAGGCACGCCACGAAAAAGCAGGGTAGTCCGTAACGATCGCCTTCTGTACCATCAACTTGCCGTCTTTTTCTTTGATCACCTGCCTCAAAGTCTGAACACCATTCAGGATACCGGCCGGTGAATTGGCTTTTATCATGACCTTCCCGGATATTGCGTCCAAAACATAGCCTTCCTTTTTATCCGGCAAAACAGTCGGGTCCAACTGTAAGGTTATATCCGCCTTCCCGCCACCTTCATTCAATACGGCTCCGACTGAAAAGTCGGAAGACAGATAGGATTGAAGGAGTTGCGCTTCATTCGCCAGCTCCGAAGGATAGGCGACAACGGGCTGGCTCTTCAATTTGACAAACCCGGAAGTGTAGGCGATTTCCGCCGGTTGGGGAATCACGGCATATTCTTCTATCGGGAGTTCCTGACAAGAACAAAGAAATACCAAACAAAGGGAAATAAGAAGACTTGATTTCATAAATGTCCGAATTTAAAGTTAGCTCAATGCGACAACAACATCACACTGAGCTACAAAATTAATCTTTTTATCCGATAGCCGAAATAATTATATCTCAAAAACAACATCTTAGAGCCTGTTTAAACCAAACATTTTACCTCCAAATAAAAACGGTGCAGTCAATAGCACAATATAAACAACTCATTACAAGTAGCTTACAGAGGTTTTCCGTTCATTATGGTTCAATCCTACATCTTAAAATAAATATATTAATATATATATAAGCTCATTTCCTTGCCCCTCTTTAAACCGGCAAAGACACGACAGGAACGAGAAAAATCCCTTCTTTCGCATCCGGAAGTCCGGTCTTTCACCTCCCGAACTCCATGGTTTGACACACCAAAGTCCCTTGTTTCGTACGCAGAAGTCCCTTGTTTCAAGGCTCACCCAGATATTGTACGATCGTCCTCACCTGCAGGGGGAATCAACATCTTCTTTCCTTTCCTCCAACCGTTACCCTGTAGCTCTGTCTTTAGCTCCGGGTTTCCCCCACCCATTTGGACAACCGTTTCCCTGCCGATGCCGGCATCAAATCCAGACCGTAAAAGACCGCCAATTCCTGCCCCCCGTAACTCCTGACTTCGAATTCATTCATCACCATAATCCCCATCATTTTATCGCCCTATAAAGATAAGAAATAATTACTGATATTCAAAACATAATGACATCTATATTCTGCCTTTTCCTACCCGTTTCCGCACCGATCTTCGCCGATACTCCCCAAACCGTATTTCTGCCTGTTGCGAGGCCCTACCTTCGTGTTGTCATCGATAATGAAAACAGATAAATATCCTCGAAAACAAACAGCAAAACAGTGTCGAACAAAATTCAAACAGGCTCTAAATCAACACTGAAAAAAGTCATTCTTCCAGATTCTTTTTCCGGAGCAGTGCTTCCAGAAAATAATAATCAGCATAAACGATCGGAACATCGATCTCCGTTCCTGCCGGTTTATGCCCGGTGCTTGAATGCAACAAAAAACCATGCATCTGATTCAAGGGAACCCTATATGATTCCGTCAGATTTTCCATAATGGTATCAGCCCATTTTTTATATTGTCCACCCTTATCCGAATAAGCCGACAATTCATATAAAGCAGATGCAGTTATCGTAGCAGCCGACACATCCCGGGGAGAGGCTGGGATCTCCGGGTCATTATAGTCCCAATAAGGGATCAGATCCGACGGAAGATTGGGATGATGAAAGATAAAAGAAGCGATTTGTTCAGCCTGATTCAAATATCTCCTGTCTCCAGTCTCCCGAAAACACATCGTATAGCCATATAAACCCCATGCCTGTCCACGCGCCCAAGCAGACTCATGAGCATATCCCTGATGGGTATGTTTGTTTCGGACATTACCTGTTATCGTATCGTAATCAATCACATGATAAGAACTATAATCTTTCCTGAAATGATTCTTCATCGTATTATCGGCATGAGTCACCGCAATTTTGTAGAATGTAGAATCACCCGATGCTTTGGTTGCCCAAAACAGAAATTCAAGGTTCATCATATTATCTATAATAACCGGATATTGCCATTTATCTCCATTATGATCCCAGGAACGAATACAACCGACCACCGGGTTAAAACGAGAGGCCAAAGAGTTTGCCCCCTCCAGCAATACCTGTTTATATTTATCCGATTGCTCCATACGGTATCCGTTGCCATAACTACAATAGAGCATAAAACCCAAATCATGAGTACCCTTATATGATTTTAAAGGCTCCAACAATTCAGTTTGAAACTCCGCCTTTTTTTTCCAAAAATCATCTTTTGTATATTCATACATATACCAAAGTTCACCAGGGAAAAAGCCACTACACCAGTCCCTGGCACGAACCAATCGCAAGGAGCCGTCAGACTGGATATTACGTGGAGATGGTAGTTCTTCCGGCGTCTTACCCAGAGAAATCCGGACATTTTCCGTTTCTGTCAGTGCATAACGCAATTGCTGGTCTGCAAAAGCAAAATCCTGACTGACCAAATCACCCGCTCTTTCTCCTGTACAGGAAAGAGCCATTAAACCTACACAGATAAAAGAAAATGCTTTTTTCATCTTCATAATACCGATTTATATGTAACATTTTTATTTTCTCCCGGTAAAAGGAATACTCTAATACTTTGTTTGGCAGATAATTCCAAATCCGTATCAAATCCGATAATTAAAATACCCGGATTCGGCGAATCATAGCTAAATTCAGATTGGGCAGGTGAAATATGCCAACGAACTTTTTTAGGACCTTCGACCTTTATATACAACTTCTTGCCATCTTTTTCCAATAACATGACATTATCAGCTACAATCTTAGCCGAAGCCGGAGTTACCATCGTCCACGTCATCATCGTAAAACGCTTGGTTGCCTCAATCACATCTTCCACCACCACATACTCTTTATCGACTAAGGAAACAGCCCGTTTTGCACTTTTTACCTGATCCTTATACACCGGGGTCAGATCAGAAATAACATACATATTATTTTCCTGATCCGAATAACCGTCAATCTGAGCTTTGCCCTTTACATCCTGGTATTTATGATTAAATGATAATGTGTTATGGGCAAAATTATTATAACGGTAAACATCCCAACGTTGAGAATTCTGGCGCGAATTCCACAGTTCAACCCCTCTCGTTTCCAATCTGTTGTACTCTTCTCCTCCCATATCCATTCCCCAAAGGACACCATCCGCTTCCAATAAAAAACTACCGACATCCATATGTCCGTGATTGACAGAAGGCGACCCCATTTTCATACCGACATAAACGGCAGACGAATCATTCCAGGAAGAACGCATGAAACAAACCGGATTATCCCCTTGTGCCTTCCATGACAGTCGAGCAGGTATCTGTGGATTCGCCAATGAGGCAGAAGCGCCCCAAATCAACATGGCCGGAGCCAAACGATTCTTTTTGATCCGTTTTTGTCCGTCTTTTTTATATAGTTGCACCTGGTTATATAAGATAGAGGCATCTTTTGTCTTATCATAAAACCAAAACATAGTCGGTGCTAAAAATGCAGTCCCTCCATTGTCTGAATAAGCAAAGTTTTTCAGATTCGGAGTAACGGCATGTAAGATGTACTCGCCTGTCTTTAAGAAACCGGGCAACTCACTTAATCCATAATCCGTTCCAAAGGCCTTTTCTATAGCACTAAGAAACATGGCATTGAATGATGTTCCATAATCCCAATAACCAATACCTTCCGGATAAGCTCCGTCAGGAGCATAATGTCCCATAGGAATCGAGATTTTATCGATAGCCCGGTTTATGACAGTTCGTGACAACTCCGGTTCTTTCTCCCATATAGCCAAAGCACCATAAGTAACACCTGCATGGCAAACCTGGCTCCAATTGTGGACAGCATTGACAAACCAATTGTATCGTTCATCAAAAGAAGGTTTCAGGCCTTTTTCGACAATCGCTTTTTCTATTACCTCCTTTGTCTGTACCGACAATTGAGGATAAAGCCAATCATATCCGATCGCCAAAGCCATCGTCATTTCCCCCACATCCAGGAAATGGGAAGGATTCCAGTCAGAAAAAGAGGCCGCTTTCAACATCTCGCTCTCCGCCCGTTTCAAAAACTCATTCTTCCCAGTCATTCTATAGGCATAACTCAGAATGAAAATGCGGCGTAGATTTTCTCTCGATACACTCAATAAGCGTCTGCCGGTCTTTATCCGTTCATTCAAGGGCAGTTTTACGATTTCTCCCGCTTCGTCCACTAATGACAGATGAATATCTTTCCAAACAGCATCCTTCATTATCACTTTTTTCAACGCTTTTTCTTCCCCCTTCTGTAATAGAATCCGGGGATGACCGGACAAGCGGGCAGAAGCATTCACAAACTCTTTTTGTGCAAATGATGCATTGTGGCAACAAAATAAGGCCACTAACCATACCAAAATACGTGCTTTCATCCTTCTTAAATTTAAGTTACTTATTATATATCACACTCTTTCCTGCATATTCATTTTGAGGCAGCTCTACGGTAATCCGGGTTAAAGCCTGTTTTCCGTCCCATTCGGTTTGTATATTTTCTTGTGCCGTCCCAACGATTCTCTGATTAACAGACAGATGGAGTTTCTTCATGAAACGGGTCGGATCAGAAACGCCCAATGTAAGTATTTCACCGGCATCGTTATATTTCACCATCAACATTCCGGGAGCATCCATCTCCACCACGATCTTGTCATGGATCCGAAGCGTTCCACCTTTATAAAAGACCGCATAAGCCATATTTAATCCGTCATGCCGAACAGCCTGCACATCAGGACAATTCGCCAAAACAACCACTCCTTCCTCTTCTACCTGTTTCTCGATAGACAACGGATCGGCGGAAGGAACGACCATATAGGCATAACCTTCATTATTCGGATAGCTACCGTGATCGACAGAAAGGGTGAACACATCTT
Source organism: Parabacteroides sp. MSK.9.14 (assembly GCF_019041495.1). Taxonomy (NCBI): domain Bacteria; kingdom Pseudomonadati; phylum Bacteroidota; class Bacteroidia; order Bacteroidales; family Tannerellaceae; genus Parabacteroides; species Parabacteroides sp. MSK.9.14. Next base: position 90,155 of record NZ_JAHPXO010000020.1, on the reverse strand, counting down.
GCTGAATAATGTCTGTAGGTGTAGTAGTCTGCCGGTTAGCAATCTTCCAGCTTCCTTCCGTACGCTGATTGGATAATATGACATTCTCTTTATTGAGGAAATAATACCCCACTCTGTCATGCACCACCCATCGTACCCCTTTTTTCATACGAGATCCCCGTTCTTGCGGATGAATGCCGTCGGCATCGCTTACGGTCACCTGCCCGTTCAAGAGACATTGATTGACAGTTGTCAAAACCTGGTTCTTCATCCGGCTGGATATGTCCGTCCCCAAACAAACGTATGTTTTATCGAAGAAGAACCATACTTTCTTGGCCGCTAAACCTGTGTGCGGACTTTTAAAATCGAGACCAACCGCCCCATATGTTCCATCTGTAACCGCCCCGACATAATCAGTCAATCCCCATTTCTGAATTTCATTCTCACCCGGCATCTTATCCAATTGCACAATCGTTGCCCCTGGTATCTTCATCCAATCATAAACTGGTGTCAATCTTTTATATTCATCTCCCCTGACAGAAAGATAATTTGTCCCGTCGCCTCTAAAATGATTCATCAACCCTTCCCCATTATACGGTTCTTCCATATTGGCATTGCGGGTAGAATACATTCTGACAGAAGTATAAAAGTCAGGACGTTGGAACACAAAATGATCCGTTCTCCAAAAGAATTTGGCAAAAGAGCCCGGCCGGCAGGAGGAATCCCCTTTTCTTAAACAGATGATATTATCCAATTCCGCTTGCCTGTAATCAGTCAGGTTTCTCAACTTTTCAGGATCGGAAGGGCTCCACACCCTTTCTTCACCCGGCCGGGTGATGTCCCGGTTCAAGATACCCGGATCCGAAATCCTTCCATAAACCATCTGTTTGCAAATGCCGTCTAAATAATAGTCAATCAATAACCGGACAGCTTGTTCCGAAAAACGGAATTTCGTATCCGCCACATTCGAAGCCCATTCTATAAAAGCACTGGCATAACCGGAACCATAAGAAAGTGTGTTGTTCACCCAATCCGTCCGGTGATGGAAGCTAAAATCATGTTGCATGCCTCTTTCGGTCGAGAATTTTATTTCTCCCTCTATAACTTTCATCAGCATGGCAACCTCTTGGACATCTCTTTTAAAAAGAGCCGCTTTCGCTTGCAAACCTGCGATCTTTATGCGATCACCGCTGGGACGTGCTCCCCAAGCATTGATATTCCCACGTTCCGCTATCTTCAACATCCGTTCCGATTCTTCCGGAGACAAATCCCGGTCGAGTATCAATAACAGGCTCACCATCGTATTAGGCGTACCAATTTGGTTCCACCACCAATTCTCACAAATGAAATCATTTTCCAACCAGAAAGCCAATGCCTGATGAACGGCTTTCCTTACCTGTTTATTTCCTTTGTAAGGAGACCCTTTCTTTTGATAAGCAATGCTTAACGCCAACATATTGCTGAGATGCCGTTCATGCTGGAAAGCCGTACGGGTAGTATCGACATAGTCTATCCCCGGCCAACTTCCATCCGGCTGAAGTGTTTCCAGCAATGTCTTGATCCGGCTGTCAGAAACCAAAGCGCTTAGTAATTGCATGGCAAAACGTTTTCTAAGTTTCTCTATATCGGCATCTTTTTTAGCTACAAACGATTGACCTCCCTGATTATACCCACTTAAAGAGAGTGGCATCAATGTCGGGAAAACCCATGCAAAATGGTGTACCGGATAAATATGAGGGCGGCTATTTTCAACATATTCCCCATATGCAGACTCCCCATATATACCCGCCATAACCTCCAGCAAATTGTCCGGCCAAGTGGCATGCGTCCCAACATTCGGTCCTTCATACCACTTCCATTCAGATGGAGATTTTTGATAGCGAAGCAGATAGTCCAATGCCTTTTTGACCGACTTTCCCTCCTGTTCCCATAAGAACAGATTCTCACCCGTCAAATTATAGGCGACCCAAAAAGAAGCAGTCATAGGAGCCAACGAGAAATAGGTATACCAAATACCATTCTTCTCGCGAACCACTTCTGCCGGCATGTGACCGTCACTTGCGATCTTATCACCCAAATCACCTTTAATCAACTTGATATTACGTTCGATTTCCTCTTTATCATCCAAAAAAGAAGCGGCTAACAAAGAGCCCAGACGTCCCCAATCAGCCCAATTATTCTTCCGTTCACGAATTTCATTTGTCGCTTTCCGATAAACGGACGTCACCCAATCCTTAAAAAGCTGCTTCTCATCGGCGTCCCATACCGACGTATCATCCATTAACTCAGCTGCCATTAAAAATGCCGACCCGGAGTAGCTCATCACCAATGGTCCATCCGGTTCCGAATATTTCTTATTAATGGTAGCCCATGCATTCATAAAATAACACGCTTTTTCTCCATACCTTTTCTTTCCCGACAACCGGTAAGCCAGTGCAGAACAATAAGCGGCAAAAGCATCCTGTTGCAACGCCAACGAATTGGCCCGGTGCTCTTCGGGTTTCACATAGTAACCGGGAACAGCAAAGTCATTTCGTGCATGGTGAGTGACCTGTTGAATGGAATCTGCATAACGGATCAATTGCACATACGCCGTATGATACGGTTCCTGTTTCCGTCCTATCATTTTTTTCACAAAGGCTATTTGTTTTAATGGATGCATGCTATGGTTCGCCCATAGCGATTGGTACATGCCAAACAAACAAAAGGACATCAATATTCCAATAATTACTTTTCTCATAACATTCCTATTATTTCATGGTACTATTTTCAATCACTTCATCTTAAAGACTCTCTCGCCTCCAGTCAAATAGAAAGGTTCTTTCAACATCCCATTCTTCGCTTGTATTTTTATCGGACAATTAGAACGGACAAGAAGTGAGGTTTGATCATATTCCATATAAAAACTACCTCGATTCTCCGACTCAACCTTAAATTCCTTATTTTCTACAAAGGATCCATTTCCCACATACACACTATTTTTTCCTTTCCGCTTTGCAAAAATAGCAAAATCACCACAACATTTCTGATTATTCAATATGACAGGTCCATCTTTCAAAATATTAACTAATGTAAAAGTATCACCTTCTTTTGTCTTTACTTTAATAGCACAACCTTTTTTTCCCAATGAATCCAATTTTATCCGGTCAACAGACTCAATTAAACCAGTGGATAACTTATCCGATATGGGTTCATAAACAACAACAAACGGTTCTTCCACAGCAGGTTTCTCTTTCCGCATCGTAACAACAAGAGAAGGTTTGCTTTGATAAGGAGATGAAGCGGTTTTCGCACTGGGTGCTAAAGCTGTAAAATAAGAAACATCTGAAGATGCCGGCATCCACATCTTCATGTAGCTTGTTCCTGTGTTTAATAGTTTTGCAGAAAATAAAGCGACAACCGTGCTTTCATTGCGTCCGGTTGTCCGTACCGAACGGAAATACCGTAACCCCGGATGATCCTCCCCAACACAAGGATAAGAAAGAACCTCATCTTGTTTCAGTACTTTTCCGTCTTGTGTATAAAGAGCCACACTATCACCTATATTATGGTACAAATAATCATTACTGATCGCATTATCGGAACGATAAAAATCCACATAAAAGCCATGTTTCTCATCGATACGAAGAATCGATAATAAACGGTCTTGATTCGTTTTTGTCGAACCATCATAATATTTTGTCAATGTATACGAAAACTCCTCAGATATAGCCTTTTCACCAACTGAAGGTTCCATCGATACCAATTCAACCTGTCCTATCCTTTTCGTTCCACCTCCACCTCTAAACGGAGTTACCGAAGTAGAGGCACCTGCAGCTACAACCGTGTTATGAGCCGCCCATTGTGTATAATAATTAACATGCATCGGATGTTCATAGGTAGGTCCATTACCCGGATCGATACCTTGAACAGTCCCGGCTCCATATAACTCCATGCTCATACCATTGGAATGATTATGATTATAAGTAGCTCCCTGCACTACACACATTAACCCATTCTGCGGATCTATTCCATTTCGCTGAAGATAACAAGATGCAAAATCCAACTTCTCCGATCTGTTCCAAAGATGATTATCAACACTCTTAGCCTTCGGTAATTCAGGCAAATAACATAACAATCCAGTCAATCCGGATTTTGAACGGTCATATTGTCCTGCCTGTTCCAAAATCATGGCAGCATTCAACAAATCCGGAAGAATCGGTAGCTGATATTTGTCGGCCATCAGAATAGCACTCTCCAAGCACTCCATGCTTTGGCGCGGTCTTCCCGTATCGCCAAAAGCGGAAGCGGTTAAGTCGGGAAACGAATATTTCAACATAACATAAGAAGCGTTCAACAAAATAGGATATTGATTAAAAATCTGATAGCCATTATTTTCAAGCATGAGTGCAGCTTCTATTAACTTCGATACCGGATAATTATGATAACCTCCTGGTTCTTTCCAATGCCCATCCGGTGTAAACCACAACTTGGATGCGGAAGGTAGGCTTAGTTGTCCGCAACCATCCACAACCGTATCCCGGTTCAAATAAAAATCCAAATAAAAATTCCTTTTCTGTGCATCTTTTAATGATAACGCTGCTGCGACCAAAGTCGAACTTTCAGCGGCAAACCAGTTATTCCCTGTATATCCCCTAAACGACAACGCCCAAGCGACCTTTTCAAAAGCTTTGTCATAATTTTCCAAAGGATACTTATATTTTACCAGATAAGGATACAAGAAATCATAAGCCAAAATCAACGGCTTCTCTTTCTCATCTCCCAACGTCTGGATATCTAAAAAGCCGGTACGTCCAGGGCCGTCAATCGGTTCCTGATAGACAACTCCGCTTACCCACTGGTTCAAAATATCGGCAGCAAACTTAGCATATTTTTCTTCTCCTGTCAGCCAATAAATGACAGAAGCCTCATAAGCCAATGCATTGATTCTTCCGTTAATAGTGCCCACATATGCCTGTGGGTCCACACATTCATATTTCTGAGTGTCCGGATTCAGCAAATTCATTGTCATAGACGTATCATTCGGGACAATATCCTCCATTTCAGGAACAACATAAGCCCGGCCTTGCGGTGTGATCGGAGCACGTTTATGTGGTGATACCCGTACAGTCGGAACCGGAGCGTCACCTTCGTAACCAATCAATTGTGTACCTTCTTTATCTGATATAAAACGGGTATAACGTTTTCCGGGAATCCTGTTCATCAAATAGCGGTCCAAAATCCAATCCGGTTCTGCCTGATGCCTTTCCACATAGACAGCCAACCGTTCCTTTGTCTGATTGAAAATATGTTTCGCCCAAGCCTGTTTCTCTATTTTATCTAACACAGCCACTTTATCCTCATCTTTGACAAGAATATGCGGATATTTCTCTGCCCAAACCGATAAGCTGGCAAACAAGACTAAAATTATACTATATATCGTTTTCATCATTTGTCCATTATAATTGTTCCAATTGCAGTTTTTTCTCAGAAGAAAGCCATTCCTGCCGCTTTTCTTTACCGTTCCATCTATAAAGATTATCTTTTATATCTGTTTCTTTCATGCCAAATGCCCGAATGCCATACTCATTATTATACTGAATCTTATTATGCCTAATTTGAATCAAGTTAGAGCCATCATGCAGATATTCACCCATAAAACCACATCCATCATTCCCTTCAACCAGACAATTTTCGATTTTGCCGTTATGACATTCGGCCATCAACAGGCCATGCCAACCATTTCTGGCAATTTCGCAATTTTCGACCTTTAATGACTTACAATGATCAAGAACCAATCCACAACCACGTATGGAAGTATCGAATCGTGAATCCTTTATCATAATATTGGAGGAGTGTTGGATCATCAGGTTATGTTGTAGCCTTGGACCGGGAACGACATGTGCACCATTTTCCGTAAAATCGCAATGGTCGATCTCGATTCCTTCCGCATCCGATATATAAACTCCTGATCTGGAAAAGTTGATCACAGTCAGATTTTTCAATTTAATATTGCTGAAAGCATGTCCTGCTTCTCCTCTCATAGAAATTCCCGCCAAGGCATTACTATAACGCCCGGTTCTGTAGAAACGTCCGGAATTCGGATCATAAGCTTCCTGATGTTCTTTGGAACCATCCACTACAAGATTCTCTATCGTAATATTTTTTGCATCCAAATCACCCAATAAGATAGCTGCCGTCCGGATCGTCGGTTCACAAATCAAGACTGTGCTCCGCCCTTCTCCACAGATATGTATATCAGAAGGAATGGTCAAGGATTGTTTCAATCGATATTCACCGGCACGTAAAAAAAGCGTTTTGCCAGAACCGGCATTCGTATTCAATACTGCTTGAAGATCTTCCCGGCTATTTACTTCGATCACAGAATGCCCCACCGGCTGAGCCTGTTCCAATGTCGCACCTGCATGATAAGCGATCTTACTTTCCTGAATATCAATAAGTTCATAAGGTTTCTGCCGAAACTCTTCACGAAATGCAGTCAGTTTCCATAGGGCATTTGCCGGATTGTTCATGTTAGTACGACTACATAATTCTTTCAGGTAAGGCATGTTGACTCCCTTTGCCGTAAAATGATCGATGCAATGTTCAAATCCTGCACGATATTTAAACCGTTCCCGTTGCGAAGGAACGCCATAAGCATAAACAGAATCACCGCATATAAAACGTGCAGAATACTCCAAACCTAAAGCCAACCTGTTATCCGCAGCACTGAACAGATCCACCCCCTGTGTATAAGCGATACGTGCCGCTCCTGAAAATTCATAAAGTCCCATTTGGACATGTCCCTGATCCCGACGGGTCTCCTGGCACTGGCCGGTAGGATAAATATACTTAATCAGACTGCCATTCGCATTAGCATGCAGATAATGATAGACTGCATTATCGAATAATTCCCTATTATCAGTAAAAACAGCAATGGCCAGCAAGGTATGCATAATAGCTCCATCCCAATTACCGTTTGCAACAGGAAAATAATAACGAATAGTTGGATAGAAAGCCGACATCATCAATCGTGTCATATTTTCCGTATCTATCTTTTTCCACCCAGGATAATTATAGCGCAAAATCTCGGCAGCATTACAAAACTCATAACCAGTCAATGCCACAAGCAATTTGGCGTTATTCTCATCGAAACTGCGTAAAGTATTGGCCCACTTCTCAATAATATCTATCACTATTTCAGCATAACACTCTTCTCTTGAAATATACCATAAGACGGCACAGCTATACGCCATACGTGCCGACTGAGACAAATCCTTTCCTCCTATATCAGGTTGGGAATAGGGTCCACTGATCACATGGGCAAATGGTTTTACTTGAAAATCCAATGGCGTTTTTTCCTTCAACAAATCATAAGCATCCTTCCAAGGTTGTTTTCCCGCCAAAACTTGGTTACGCATATACTCCAAGTCTGCTGAATTCATATCTATTCCGGGATGTACAAACTTTTGGGCAGTTCCGCTACCGGTCACCAGCAAAAGCATAGTCACTATCAATAAAAATCGTATATTATGTCTCATGATATATTGGTTTATATAATAGAATAGACTAAAAAAACAAAATTAAGGGTAATCAGTTGGTAAGTCGAAGAACCTGAATTCAGCAACTTACCAACCTATCAATTCATCAATAGAACTTACATTTTATACCTTTTGACACTAACAGTCACCTCACTCGCAGAAGCCTTGTTAATATAAACATATGCTCTATATTTACCGTCAGCCGTCTCAACCCACGCACCGGCCTCTTCTTTTAATCCCAAGATATAGTTCGTACATTTAGACATATCGATTGTCTCAAAATCCAAATCATCAATAAATTTGCTGTATTGCAAGTCAGACAGTTGTCGATCTTGTAAGCCATAAACTTTGATCATCTTGGTATTATTGACAAAACCGGAAGGGAGTTCTGTTCCACCCATATATTCTTTTGGAGAAGAAGAAGTATAGAAGGCATGTGACAAATCCGATTTTTCACTATACGCATACATGATATCAATTTTCGCAGCCAACGAAGGGTTAGCCTGCAAATCTGCTTTTGAATAAATATGCACGGCCTCTCCCTCATTCAAGAATGAAAGATAACATTTATCATTAGTCACTGACAAATTTTTGGCCATATCCATTTTTGAAATCTTATACGGACCTAATTTGTATTCCGCAACTTGACCGTTACTGGCTTTAACCGAAAATGAAAACTGTACATCTTTGCCACGAGCTTCTTCCGGAATAATATAATAATAACGAAGAGTTGCCGCACAGGTATCAACAGTGAAGTCTATAACAGTTGTTGTCCCGTTCGTCTGTGAATCAGAACAAACTTTTACCGGAATATCCTGACCGGACGAATTGGTATAATACGAATTTGGATCAAAGTAAGTACCGGTAGCACCAGCAATGCTGCTCACAACCTGAGCGGACGACAGTTTCCCAAGTTCATTAGGAATAGCCATCGCATAGGCAAATTCTATTTCATTACCTACAATATTCGGTGCAACAGGCAGACTGCGTTTGATACAATCATTGCTTAATGCAGAGACCGGATCCTTCAATAACACAGGATCATCATCACATGCAACCAAAGTTAAAGCAAATGACAACAATACAAAATAATAATATTTCAGTTTCATACTTTTCATTTTTTATTATTGCAATGGTCTTTCTACTATAAGGAATATGTATTCCTTTTTAATTTCACGATTACCAGCGATAACAGTGAACCGTTTAGCCGTCGAAGGAAATGCCGACGGATTATTCACTATGCGCTCACTCAACTGATCCGACGGATTCCCGGACTTCCAATCACCTTCGATGAATTCCATATTCATTTTGGAACCGGAGAAATCCATCCACCCCGTAATTTTAGGAGCCAGTTTTGCATCTTCACAAAGAGATATACGCGGCCAAACATTATTAATCGGGGTACCAAATTTGACATACATGATAGCAACTTGAGCTGTTGTATCAACATAGGCATTACCCAACTTAATTGTTTGATGATCCGTATTATACAAATCAAAATTACTCACATAACATTCTGCTCTTGTCGTGATTAACAACCCGTCTTCATCTACCGGAAAATCTTCACATGATACAGCAATCAAGGCAATGAACAAAAACAAGCAAATTTTACTAATCATCTTTTTCATATCATCCAATTTTTTAATTACAACCATGGTGTATTCTGTGTCAAATTCGGATTCTTATTTCTTTCAGAAGGTGGAATCCGGAAAATATAGTTTCGCTGATAATTCAACAAGGAAGTATTATTAAAGACGGTCTGCCTCAAAGCACCGTGTGTATCATACATCCTGACTCCCGGAGACGTCTGCGGAGATAAGAATACTCGCTCAATGGAGCGCCAACGACGAAGGTCAAAGAACCGTTGCCCTTCTGCAAACAGTTCTACGATTCTCTCCTGCTCAATCGCATAAAAGAATGTCAATTTATCAACATATTTCTCAGGCTTTAAAGCCGGCAAATTACCACGATGCCGAACCCGGTTAACCACATCGAGTGCCAGCCCCCCATCACCTGTAGGACCATAAGCTTCATTTGCAGCCTCCGCATACATCAAATAAACATCGGCCAGACGCATTACCGGCATATGGTAATCACCATCCGAACGACCTTGTCCCGCATAATTACGGACAAACTTTCTCATAATGTAACCAGTCTGATCTCCATCGGCATTGATAGCCCCATACCCATCTACTGTACCTTTTAATGTCTTATATTGATATTTACGGATTTGGTCAAAAGAAAGATTTAACATAGTTACCATCGTTTCTCCATCCCACAATAACGTCGATTTCATACGATAATCACGATCTTTATAAGATTCCGGATTTAACGCAGAATTAACAGCAGTACGGGCATCTGCATCTGCCGGATTCCTCGGGATCAGTTTCTCGCAAAAATCACCGGTGACTGTAGACTGATAACGATTTGCCAATTCAGCACGTGGTTGTCCCCAGCCTTGGCTACCTTCCGTAGCACGTGTACCGAAATCTCTCATTAATTCTTCCCCCTGTCCGGTTCCGGTTCCACCATGTGTAAAACCGACCATCAGTTCAGGATCTGTATTTGCCGTCGGCAAAAAGAGATAGAAATAATTAGGCAAGACTTCACACCCTCCCATTTCTCCCCAGTCACCAGGTTCACCGCTACGGAACAAGTTAATGCCCGATTCCTCGATCACTTTCTTAAAATCGGCGGCGGCATCTTTATAAGCTTGTACCGATTCAGACGCATTAGGCGTAAATGTGTCCAGTTCCGGCCAACCTCCATTAGGAGAGACGGGGGTATCCCACGGCCAAGAGGTACGGTTCCAGCAAGCCCAGAATAGTTGTAATTTACCACGGAATGCCAAAGCCCCCCATTTAGTAAAACGCCCTAATGCCACTGGTTTCGCCGGCAGTTTTTCCCAAGCATAAGTAAAGTCATCATAAATGTGCTGTTTAATTTCTGTAATAGAAGTACGTGAAATATTAGCAACCTCATCATTACTCTCTATTATCTTATCGAAATAAGGTACATCTCCCCACATAGAAATCAGACGGAAATAGGCCATTCCTCTCAGCATTTTAGCTTCGCCAATAAAGGCCTCCAATTTTGCCTTGGATTCTTCCGTCTTTGCATCGGGAAGCATTTTTTCTATATTCTGAATAGCATAGTTGGCACGATTGACTGTCGCATAAGCATATTGATAGTAATTATCAAAACTACTTCCGTAGGTGGAAGAAGGATTGTTATAAGAACCGTTACGATAAGCGATGCTCCGGTCTCCGGTAGCCTGAGAAGTCCCGACATTCCCTCTGAACCTCAGGTATTCCGTATTTCCATCGAATACATAATCACGATTGAACATGGCTCGTGCCTGGCTATAAACACCATTGACAGCATATTCCGCATCGCTTTCAGTTTTCCAATACAAGGAAGAAGCCAGTTCTCCCCCCGGAGTCTGGTTCAATAAATTATCAACGCATGAAGAAAACATCAGATTAGCTCCAACAACACATGCGACCGTTAATATTTTAAATCTATTTTTTTTCATACCATTCCTGTTTAAAAACTAACATTAAGACCGATTGAGAAAGACCGATTGATCGGATACAAGTCACGAGCACTATTCTTCTTTTCAGGATCCAGCCCCGGATATTGCGTCACGGTAAACAAATTTTCGGCAGAAGCATAAATCCTCAAATTCGTCATCGAGATTTTGGACAAAAGTTTTTTCGGCAAATTATATCCTAACATGATATTTTTCATTCTAAGATAATTCATGTTATAGAGCCAATAACTATTATCGCTTCTGTCCGTGCTTGTTCCTAACCTTGGCCATTTCCCACCTCTATTCTCCAAAGACCAGGGTTCGGTCCAGTGATCCCAAGTGGAAGCATACCGCCTGTCGGCAAATGCCGTATTATTGAAATCTGTAAGCCAGAAATCCTTACGCCCTAAACCTCCATTAAACAACATGGATATATCAAATCCTTTCCAAGCAGCCTGCAGGGTAATGCCGTAAGTGGTTGTCGGACGATCCCGCTGGATATTCGGATAAGCTTTTTTATCCTTCCCATCAATTATACCATCTCCGTTCAAGTCTTTACGGATCACATCGCCCGGAGATAATCCCTGAGGCGTATTGTTATAAATATCCTGCCATGTTTGGGCTATACCATTGTTTTCATAAACATATAAGAAGTGGTAAGGCATATCCAAATAGACCCAACCGCGACTGAGGAACTCATTCCACTCTTTTAATACTGTACGGTTATAAGCCCCGTTCAAGTTGACAGAATATTCCACATTACCAATTTTGTCTTTCCACGTCAAGTTCAATTCCAAACCTCTATTCAGCAGATCACCGATATTAGCACGAGGAGCACTATATGCCCCAGTCAGATGGATTGACATTTGAGACGGACGATTCATGCCTGTACGCAAACGGTTATAAAAATCAATTTCCGTACGTAAACGATTATTCAAGAAGCCTAAATCCAAGCCCACATTAATATCAGTAGAAACTTCCCAAGAAAGATCTTTGTTGATCATTTTCTTGTTCACAAACCCTTTAACAACATCACTCGACATATAATTCATCGCTGTCAGAGTTTCCAACTGTTCGAAACGTCCTACTCCTGAATTGTCACCCAATTTTCCCCAAGAAGCACGAAGTTTACCACTCGATAACCAGGAGGAAAGATATTTTTTCAGGAACTCTTCTTCAGTGAAGCGCCAACCGACTGCAACAGTCGGGAAGAAACCATACTGGTGCCCTTTAATAAACTTTGAAGAACCATCCACACGGAAGCTGAATTCTAACAAATATTTATCATATGCACTATAATTCATACGACCGATATAGGATCTCAAACCTTCTGAAGCAGAACTTCCTGAATTACTTTGAACATTTGTCAGCGCAGAATTGATTTCACTGGTTGACGGATGAATACGATCGTTACGGGAAGCCCCTGTCGAACGAGTATGCCAATACTCTTCGCTATAAACAAACATTGCACCAATATTATGATTTTGCGCAATAGTCGTCTCATATTGCAAACGGCCGTTCAACTGAGTTTTGTAATTGGTAGTATTATTGTCGCTGACACCCACGTTGTCGGCAACATAGTAACGTCCAATATCCTTTCCCGTCTGAAAATCATAAGCAGCTCCGGTTGGAGTATCAGCTCTTTTCTGAAAATAGTTACTAAAGCTCAGAGCATAATCGACATGGGCAGTAAAGCCTTTAAAGACATTCCAGTCCAAATAAATACTTCCGTTCAATTGCTGACGAGTCTGCTTCGGATTGCGACTGTCAAAAAAAGCATACGGGTTATAAGCCTGAATATCTTCGCCATAAGCCATAACACCTCCATAACGACCAGTCACGGGATCATAAGGAGTTACACCCGCAACCGCATATTGCATATCACCACCTCCGGAATCGCTGGTATCGTTGTTTGTAATACCATCGGCATAACCACTATAAGTAAATTCAGACCAATTACCATCAAAACGAGCACCCACTTTCACATTATTGAACATATTATAGTCATAATTGAAACGAGTATTATAACGCTTAAAATCGTTTTTCATCTGAATGCCCTCTTTATCCATCATACCGATAGATATGTAAAAATTAGACTTGTCGTTTCCACCGGTTGCTGAAAGCGTATAGTTTTGAAGGGTACCGGTACGCATGAAGGTATCAAACCAATCAGTATTCGGATAGCGTAGCGGATCGATCATTCCTAACGCCATCCATTGATCGATCGTCCCATCTTTGAAATTATAGCTTTCCCGCTTTGTACCTGATGCTGCCCTAAACTGTTGCAATGTCAATGCACGTGGGTAATCATCCATAAAGTCATAAGAACGTGATGGTTTTTCTATCGCATAAGAGCCCGTAAAATTGATACTCGTCTTTCCCTTTTTACCAGTACGAGTTGTTATCAGAATAACCCCATTGGCAGCACGGGATCCATAAATAGAAGCAGATGCCGCATCTTTCAATACGGAAATACTCTCAACATCAGCCATATTGATACGATTGATATCGACATCCGGCATACCGTCAACAACTACTAACGGACTGGTATTGTTTACCGTACCCATACCACGAATCATCAAAGAGGCATTATCATTACCCGCCATACTGGTCGTTTGGGAAACCTGTAAACCAGGTACCAAACCGGAAAGTCCGGAAGACACATTGGATATTGAACGGCTTGATATTTTTTCATCAATATTGACTGCGGCTACCGCTCCAACCAAATTAACCTTTTTTTGAGTGCCATAACCAACAACGACAACTTCTTCAATTGCCTGAGAATCTTCTTTCAATGTCACATCAATTTCTGATTGTCCCTTGACCGGAATCTCAATGGAAGTATATCCAATATAAGAAATAATCAAAACCGCATTTTCAGGAACATCCAAGCTGTACCGCCCATTTATGTCAGTGATCGTACCCGTCCCATTATCTCCCTTAAGTACGACATTAGCTCCTATGACAGGTTCACCTGTTTGATCCTTTATAATACCGGTAATTCGTTTATTCGCCTGGTATTTTTCATTTTTTGAAGGGATAGCTGATTCAGTCAGGATAATGTCTTTATCTACGACCTTATAAGCGATATTACTATTTTTAAACAAGATATCTAATACTGTAAAGATATCCTTGTTATCTACGGCAAGCGTTACTTTACGATCGACATTAACCAACTTGCTATTATAGAAAAAATGATACTCTGATTTATTTTCTATAACGTTTAACACCTCTGCTATACTCTTCTTCTCTGCATTAATAGACAGTATCGTATTTGAGGCATAAGAGCCTGACGCAAATACTGCTCCTGTGCAGAAGAACAGAAATAAAAAAATAAAATTAAATACTCGATATTTACCAGATTTTATAAAATCTGGTATTGGATCACTGTGATCCAATCGACCATCATTATTTTTAGTCATACTTGTAATTATTGATTTAAGATTAAATTAAATCTGGACAACCAGATTATTAATTAATTTGACGAGAAAAATCCATATTTATTTTTCTGCCGTTTTCTCATTCATTATTAGTTCATTTATTCCATAAGCATTAAATTTAAGTTAAACATCATATTCTTATTTTATCCTGCGAAGCACAATCTGTTCACGCTGTGCGGACAGACTGTCATCCATTTCCATCCGTTTTATCGAATAATCAATCCGAGAAGAAATCCTAAGATAATCTAAAATCTGCGATAATTGCCGATTATTAAAAGTACCAGTAAAGCGGTACGAGTCAAGAACCGGATCCATCACATTAAAATCGACATTATAAAAATTAGCCAAACATCTCAAGACTTCAGGTAAAGGTGTTTCTTTAAATACCAAACGTCCCTCCTTCCAAGCAATCTCACTTTCAACATCAACATTTATAACTTCCAAGGTCTTATCGGTTAAATCATAAACAGCTTTTTCCGACGGATACAAATTTCTTTCATTTGTTTTACCCTTATCTTCTTTCACTACTATATTTACAGATCCGGAGACCAAGGTCGTTTGTACAACATTCTCTTTCTCATAAGCCCGAATATTAAATTCTGTTCCGAGCACCTTCACCCTCAAACGATCATGAGATACACTCACAATAAACGGATGCGCCGGATCATGTTTTACTGAAAAATAAGCCTCACCGACAAGTGTCACCCTCCTTTCCTCTGCATCATATGAAGAAGGATAAGAAAGCGTACTACCCGAATTCAAATAGGCAATCGAACCATCCGGCAAATCAAGACTTGTCCTCACACCTCTATTCGCACAGACCGTTATTTGCTGCGGAGCCAATACAGAAGACTTCCGCAACAAAAATGAAATAGCTGTCGATATTACCAATAGCCCAACAAAACACGCTGCAACAATAGAAATCTCGTACAACCTTATCTTTTTCTTACGTTTATCTATACGCTTTTGGACCTTCTTGTAAGCCTCAATAGAATTTCGGGAAAGAATCCGTTCACTTGTTTGAGAAATATAAAAAATACGGGCTGCCTGTAATACGGTTTTCTCATTTTCTTCTGAAATCTGCATCCAATCCTCCACACGCTTTCTTTCCTCTCCAGTCGTCAAACCTCTAAAGTATTTGAAGAGCAAAGCAGTATCAAGACTTATTCCATCCATATGTTCTTTTCCAATTCCCATTTTATATATGACAAACTCGTACAGACTATACCCTAAACAAAAAATACATTTTTATATAGAAAATTGATTTCAATGATACTTTTACTAAAGTTTCCAGGAAAGAATCTACTCACAAATTCAAAATAGTTTTATTATTTTTTACCTTTGCGCAAAGAGATAAAAAATCTAAATGTAAAGGGCATGGACGATAATAACTTAATAACCTTACTACAACAAGGAGACCGGAATGCTTACAAGCAGCTGTTTATCAAGTATTACTCCCCCCTTTGCGAATATGCATCCCAATATATTTCTGATGATGATTCTGAAGAGCTTGTGCAGGAGTTAATGCTTTTTCTTTGGGAGACACGGGAAAATCTTGTAATTGAGACGTCTTTGAAATCCTATCTGTTTATCTCCACCAAGCATCGTTGCCTCAATGCGATCAGGAAAAACCAGTACCACGAACGTATCCATAACCAGATATATGAGAAAATAAAAGACCAGTTTGAAGATCCGGACTACTATTTCGTGAATGAACTGACAGAAAACATACAGAAAGCGATCGAGAACCTACCCGAAACCTATCGGGAAACATTTGCCATGAGCCGATTCGGGGAAAAGACGAATGTGCAGATTGCCGAGAAACTCGGAATATCGGTAAAAACCGTCGAATACAGAATATCGCAGGCACTTAAGATACTTCGTTTTAAATTGAAAGATTATCTTCCGCTTCTGATAAATATCTTAGGCTAAAAGCATATTGACAAAATGTTACCATCATAACATTAGTTACGACTAATAACCATAAGTAAATAGAAATACTATAGCGGATAATATTTTTAACACTTCATATGGATGGCAAGAGAAGGAAAACAATACTAATCTGTAAGGCACAACGCATTCGTTAATAAATCAAAATCAAACCAAAGCTTATTAAACTTACGGAAAACTTCCGTGTCTATCTTTTCGTACTTAATATCAGATAAGATAAAATAAAAGTTATGAAATCGGGAAGGTATTTTTTTATTCTGTTTTTAATTCTATTGATTATGCCTGCATATGCGCAAAAAGGTGTAGACATCACCGGAACGGTGATTGAGGAAGGGACCAATGAACCGATCGAACAGGCTACAGTTCGTTTGTTAAGTGTCAAAGACAGCTCCATGATCGGAGGTGTCGCCACATCGCGCAACGGAAGTTTCATGCTCAAGAACATCAAGAACGGCAGTTATCTACTGCACGTGTCGTTTGTCGGGTTCGATCCGCTCTATCAACCCCTGCGTGTTACGGGGAAAACCAATCCGGTCAAGTTGGGCAAACTCGCGCTTACCGACGGGGCAATTCAATTGGGCGAAGCTGTCGTGATCGGGAAAGCACCGGAAGTAACCGTACGCAACGATACGATGGAGTACAATGCCGATTCCTATAAAACCACGGAAGGCTCCATGCTGGAAGACCTGCTGAAAAAAATGCCCGGTGTGGAAGTGGATAGCGAAGGAAAGATCACCGTCAACGGGAAAGAGATCAAAAAGGTGCTGATTGACGGAAAAGAGTTCTTCTCCGACGATCCCAAGGTGGCCTCCAAGAATCTACCATCGAAAATGATCGACAAAGTGCAAGTGTTGGACAAACTGAGCGATATGGCCAAAATGACTGGATTTGACGACGGAGAAGAGGAAACTGTCATCAACCTGACTGTCAAGCCCGGCATGAAGCAGGGCTGGTTCGGAAACGCTTTTGCCGGTTACGGTAGCGAAGACCGGTACGAAGGGAACTTCATGGTAAACCGCTTCATCAACAACGATCAGCTGACCTTGATGGGAGGTATCAACAACACGAATAATATGGGATTTTCAGACCTTGCCTCCAGTATGTTCTCTGGGATGGGCGGACCGCGTGGACGTCGGGGCGGAGGAGCCGGCAACGGGATCACAACATCCGGCAATATCGGCCTGAACTTCAGTAAAGAATTTAATCCGAAGTTGACGGTCGGGGGCAACCTCCGTTATTCTCATTCCGACAACGACGCGATCAGCAAGAGCAACCGACAGAATATCCTACCGGGCGACAGCACTTCTTTCTACAACGAAAACAACAGCAGCAACACGCGCAGCGACAATGTAGCAGCCGACCTCCGTATGGAATGGAAACCTGACTCGCTCACCCAGATCATATTCCGTCCGAGTTTCAGTTACAGTAACAGCCATAGCCGTGAAGGGAGCACCTTCAACACGCTGAGCGGAAACCGTGACACGGTCAACATCGGTGAATCCGATTATCTCTCCGACGGAAGCGGCTACAAACTCAATGCCCGCCTGGAGTTCAGCCGCAAACTGAACAGTGAAGGACGTGTTTTCAGCGGATCTCTATCTGGAGGACTAAGCGATTCCTATAATAAGGGACTGAACTATTCGAACACCGAATATCTAATGATGGCTGACGGGATGGACAACGAACTGGTGGATCAACGCTTCCGCTACGACAACAAAGGGTTCAACTACCGGGCTTACCTGTCCTGGGTAGAACCGATCGGCCACAACAACTTCATTCAAGCAACCTACAGCATCCGGCAAAACAAACAGGAATCTCTGAAAAACTCTTATACCCGTGAAGAAGGAAGCGAAGATTACAACGTGTTGGACACGGCTTACAGCAAAAGCTACCGCAACAACTTCATCAACCAGCAGGTCAGCCTCGCCTTCAAAGCTATCCGGGAAAAATATGACTACACGGTCGGTTTGACGGTAGACCCGTCCCATAGTACAAGCGAGAACTTCGTGGGCGATACGGTTCTCTCCAAATTGTCGCGCAACGTGGTGAACCTTTCACCGATGGTTCGCTTCAACTACAAATTCGACAAACGCACGAACCTTCGCATCAACTATCGCGGACGTACCAGCCAACCCAGCATGACACAGTTGCAGCCGGTGGCAGACATCTCCGACCCGCTGAATACGACGATGGGTAACCCGGACCTGAAACCGACTTACACAAACGACCTGTTCATCCGTTTCCAGAAATTTGTGCCGGACAAGCAAACAGCCTTGATGGTAATGTTGAATTTCGACTATGTGATCAACGATATCGTCAACAAGTCCGTCTATGTCGGCAATACCGGTAAAAAGATGACGACCTACGACAACGTAAACGGGAACTACAATGGGAACATTCGCGTCCTGTTCAACACGCCGCTCAAAAACCGCAGATTCTCGATCAACTCCATGACAATGGCCTCATACGCCAACAAGAATGGTTTTATCAACGACGAAAAGAACACAAACAAGAACCTGACTCTGGTGGAACGCGCCGGTATCGATTTCCGTTCCGACTATCTGGATCTCGGACTGAACGGTAACATCCGTTACAACGGAACACAAAACTCACTCCAGGGACAGAGCGAACTGAACACCTTCAACTACGGTGTGGGTGGAACGACAACGATCTATCTTCCACTCGATTTCAAAGTGGAAAGTGATATCAACTGGTCGACAAACTCCGGCTATTCAGACGGTTTCAAACAGAACGAAGTGTTATGGAACGCCTCTGCTTCCAAATCATTCTTGAAAGGGAACCAAGCGACGCTCCGTTTCAAAATATACGATATACTGAAACAACGCAGCAACATATCCCGCAGCGTAACCGCCAGCTATACACAGGACTCCGAATACAACACACTGGGTAGTTACTTCATGGTGCACTTCATCTACCGCTTTAGTATCTTCAAAGGGGGAGCCAGCATGAACGATGTGTCCGGACCTGGCGGAAGAGGGCCGAGACATGGCGGTCCGATGGGGCCGCCTCCGGGTGGAAGATTCTGATGATTTATCCGTTACTTTTGGCTTGATCCAAAAGTAACCAAAAGATCAAGGCTGAACCGTCTGGGCTACTCCTGTCCGCTTAGGCCTTTCATAGAAAGCTACGCTTTCTCTTAGGATGGCCGATACTGCCTGCTACATAGGTGTCGGTATCGACCATCCCCAAAGAGCCGTCAGGCTCTATCTTCGGCCTAAGCTAGCGAGCGTTAAGCGAAGAGACCGGAGTGAGCGCCCGAAGCGTCTGCTGTCTGAGCGAAGCGAGTTTCAGACGCGACAGCGAACGAAGGAAACGGAGTAGCGAGGCAGGTTCGGCCTTGAACTTTTGGTTACTTTTCTTTCAAGAGAAAAGTGACAGATAGAACCTTTTGATCAACGAAGGCTCCAATATAGCCGGGTAAATCAAACCGTAAAGCGCTCCGTAGAAGTGGGCGTTATGATTGACATTATCCCCCGCCTTTCTTGCCATATACTGGCAATAGGCCAGGTAGATCACACCAAAGACAATCCCAGGAACCGGCAGTACGGCAAAAAACAAAATCTTGCCCCACGGGTCCAGGAAGATGGAAGTGAACAAGACAGCCGATACAGCTCCCGAAGCACCTATCGAAACATAGTAAGGATCATTACGCCGGCGGATCAGATCATACAGTGAAGCAGCAACCATCCCGCCAAAATATAATCCCAGATAGCCACCTGTACCGAGTCCCAAATAACCGAAAGCACTTTCCATATATGTCCCGAATGACCAGAAAGTAAACATATTCACAAGTAAGTGTGTCATGTCGGCATGCACGAAACCATGCGTAATCAATCGATACCATTCCCGGTTATGAACGGTACAATACGGTATGAAGGCCAACTTCCGAAACAACTCATGGTTGCCGAAACAAATATAGGACACGACAACCGTGACCCCGATAATAACATAAGTAATCATAATCTATTCTATATTAATGACGTCAAATGTAGTAAAGATTGAACAATGTTTCCCCTATATGGTTTACAAAAACAAAGCTTCCGCATTTGCTATTTCCGTTTTAGCTTCCTATCTTTACAAATTACAACATATTGACAGATATAAAAAACATCCGAAATGCTGGCACTCATACACATACAATGGATAGTGGGTATAATATTCATCATATTATACTGCGTCACCATCCTTGGGCTAGTGTTGGTTATCATCACGGAGAACCGGAATCCGTTGAAAACGATTCCCTGGGTGATCGTGTTACTACTCGCCCCCGGTATCGGGCTCCTGTTCTATTTCTTCTTCGGGCAGGATAACCGGAAGCAACGGATTATCTCCCGACGCACCTATAAGCGTATCATGAAACGGCCGCAGGAAGGGAAACTCCCACAAGATGCCTGTTCCGTTCCGGCCCCCTACCAGCCATTGGTCACACTGTTGACAAACAGCAACCAATCGTCCCTGCTCTACGGAAGCGACATCACGATCTATACGAACGGGACAGACAAGTTTCACGACCTTTTGCAAGAGATTGCCAAAGCAACC
This sequence comes from Parabacteroides sp. MSK.9.14, assembly GCF_019041495.1. Taxonomy (NCBI): domain Bacteria; kingdom Pseudomonadati; phylum Bacteroidota; class Bacteroidia; order Bacteroidales; family Tannerellaceae; genus Parabacteroides; species Parabacteroides sp. MSK.9.14. The sequence continues at coordinate 69,174 of NZ_JAHPXO010000020.1, read as the reverse complement.
CATCATATTCACATCCAATATTACATCTTCTGCGACGACGAGGTCGGAAACAAGGTCAAAAAACTGCTGATCGAGAAAGCCAAAGAAGGAGTAGAAGTCCGTGTCCTTTACGACGATGTGGGCTGCTGGAACGTGAAAGACAAGTTCTTCAAGGAAATGTCGGATGCCGGCATCGAAGTCCATGCTTTCCTGAAAGTGGCGTTTCCAGTCTTCACCAGCAAAGTAAACTACCGGAACCACCGGAAGATCGTGGTCATAGACGGCAAAGTCGGTTTTATGGGTGGCATGAACATTGCAGACCGCTACACGAAAGGGACCAGCTGGGGGACATGGAGAGACACGCACTTCAAGATCATCGGAAAGGGAGTACACGGCTTACAAGCCGCATTCCTTATCGATTGGTATGTGGTCAGCAAGAAACTCCTGAACGAAAAGATCTATTATCCGCCGCTTCCGGTCTATTCGGATGATAACATCATGCAGATCTGTACCAGCGGCCCCGTCGGACAATGGCGTACACTCTTGCAAGCAGCCATCTTCACAGTTGCCAACGCCAAGAAATATGTATTTATCCAGACTCCTTACTTCCTTCCGACCGAAGGGTTGAACCAGGCTTTGCAGATAGCGGCTTTAGGAGGCGTCGACGTGCGGTTGATGCTTCCCAAGCGTTCGGACACGCGTACGGCGAACATGGCGACTCACTCTTTCATTGATGAAATGGTAAAGGCGGGCGTCAAGGTCTATTTCTATAAACCGGGATTCCTTCACTCGAAACTGATGGTGGCAGACGACGAACTGACCTGCATCGGTTCCGCCAATATGGACTTCCGCAGCTTCGAGCATAATTTCGAGATCAACGCATTTGTCTACCAGCCCTCGTTTGCCCAACAGATGAGAAAAGTATTCCTGCACGACATGCATAGTTGCGAAAGACTGGTGCCGTCACGCTGGCTGAAACGCCCGCTCAAACAACGTATAGCCGAATCGTTTATGCGTCTGTTTTCTCCCCTTCTTTAATAAAGATGGAAAAGTTCACCGAACCGTAGACGCGGTGCTGGTAGAAATAGGGCAACCCGGAGAAATCATTTGTCTTCGGATGTTCCATCACGAAGATGCCTCCGTCCCGCAGCAGATCGCGTTTGAAGACAAGTTCCGGCACTTCGGGCAATTCTTTCAAGGCATAAGGGGGATCTGCAAAGATGAAATCAAAACCTTGGGCCGGAGCCGAATGGAGATAACGGAAGACATCGCCACGAATCAGTGTCAGCGAATCCGTTTTCAACTCTTTGGCGACTTTGGTGATAAAGGAGGCATGTGCATTATTCTTTTCGACAGCCGTCACGCTCCGGCATTCGCGCGAAAGCAGTTCGAAAGAAATGCTTCCCGTCCCTGCAAACAGATCGAGCGCATCCACCCCCTCAAAATCGATATGGTTGGAGATCACATTGAAGATATTTTCCTTCGCAAAGTCCGTCGTCGGACGGGCGCTGAAGGTAGACGGGACATCAAAACGTCGCCGTCCGTATATTCCACTTATAATTCGCATAATGATAGAGCTATAAGATCCAACGGAGCCTGCAACACCTCCGACCCCATCAAATAGGCTTCGGAAGGGATCTCCAGCGGATCGATATATTGTAAATAATTCCGCAACGTATTCGTTATATCATTTCGCAAGGGCACATCGCCGAAAAGACGCAACTGGTCTTTCTGTTGATCCATTCCGGCCTGTTTCCATACATATAATATATAATACAAAATATCGTCCGTATGTTCATACTCGAACGAGTTCATGAAAAGCAGGTTTCCCTGCGCATAGCACGCCACATCCATCCTCCGCCGATGCAACACGACATATAGCTGGCGGGGCAAGCGCGCACGGCTCTGCTTCTTCCACAGCGAAAGCAATGGACCGACATGATGGACAAAACGAGGATTGACAAGCGAACGGGAACAGAACTCATACACATCCTCATCCACTCCGAATACCAGTTCCGCCGGTTCGTCTTTCAGTTCATTGCTCAGGCAACGCCCTTCGGGAGATGAAAATGTGAACGCCAGCAGTCCAGCCTTCTGTTTTTCCTGAAAAACAGCAGCCGGCACAAGCGTATACTGGGAAGTGACACACACCACATTGACCTGCCTGTAGAACCAGGTCAGGAAATCATTTTCGAAGAAACATTCTTTCAGAGAAGAGACATAAGGCCTTGTCCGGTCGAATTCGACGTCTCTATAAAAGAAACTCTCGCTCACCGAAGGACTGTATGCGGAAAAAGAAAGTCCACCCGACCGAAGCCGGATGGACATTATGTAATTTTCCGAATGATCAGCTGTTAACTTATCAGACAAGTTTATAGCCATAGGCTGTATTAATCTTCCCAGTTACCTGCGTTGTTATTGATTTCTTCGACAGAACCTACACGCAGACCGGCATATTTACCCATCTTGCTGGCTTTATCTTTCAGGTTATACACTTCTTGCTTGTTCAAGTCACCCAGATAGTCATCATACAGAACACCGCACTGGAATACTTTTACCGTATAACCCGAACCTGAAGTCAAAGTAGCCGTATCCATCGTAAACTGTACGTTCGCACCCGGCACGTTACGCAAATCGTCTACATTATAACCTTTGCCGAACAATGTATCAACAGCTGTTACCCAAACAGTATCACGTCTGATCAAGCCTTTCTTAACGGCTTCTTTCTCAGTCATACCCTTTTCGAGCTGTTCGTCAGTCAATACACCTTCCTTGATAAGGAACGGCAATTTTTCATCTTTTAAAAACTTACTCAGTTCATCAAAATTGGCTGCATGCACCTTGTGGATGTTCTTGTACTCAATCTGTGCTTTACGGATATCGATCAAACGAGCTTTGATCAAATTTTCACGACGATCCCTCTCATCCTTAAATTCGATCGGACCCATAATACTTCTGTAACACATGTACGCAAGCAGTACTACTGCCACAGCCAATAAAATCTTTAATGTAACTTTCATGGTTTATATTGTTTTTTGAATTTATTTCGTTCGGCAAATTTAAAAAAGAATATTTAATACACTACCTTTATCGCGAAAATTATTACAATCAAAATGATAAATAGTTATTTAAGCCGCCAAATTACACAAAATTTTCCATATGATCCGACCGAAGACCAGGTTTTGGCATTAAATCTCCTATCCAATTTCCTGCTTTCGGAAGAATCGGATTCGCTTTTACTGCTGAAGGGATATGCAGGAACCGGTAAAACATCTTTGGTCGGAGCCTTGGTCAAGACGATGACAGAGCTAAAACAAAAAAGCATCTTGCTCGCCCCTACCGGACGGGCGGCAAAGGTATTTTCCGGCTATGCCGGACAGAAAGCATTTACGATACACAAGAAGATATATCGCCAGAAAGCCTTTTCCAACGAACCGACAGGTTTTCATCCGGCTGATAACTTGCATAAAGACACGCTATTTATCGTAGACGAAGCGTCCATGATAGCCAATGAAGGACTAGACTCGTTTGTTTTCGGAACCGGACGCCTGCTGGACGACCTGGTCCAATATGTCTATTCCGGAGAAAACTGCCGCCTGATCCTGATGGGCGATGTGGCACAGTTACCCCCCGTCATGCAAACCGAAAGCCCGGCTCTCAATCCGGAAACATTGCGGGGATATAATTTAAAGGTGCAGGAAATCACCCTCACCCAGGTTGTCCGCCAAAGCGAAAACTCCGGGATCTTGTTCAATGCGACCCGCCTTCGGGACGCCTTACGAAACGGGACGGTCGAGATTTTCCCCAAACTAAGGCTGAAAGGCTTCACCGATTTCAGAAAGGTAAACGGAGACGAACTCATCGAAGAAATCTCCTCGGCCTACAGTCGGGACGGGATCGAAGAGACCATGATTATTTCACGCTCCAACAAGCGGGCTACCCTATATAATAATGGTATCCGCAACCGCATCCTATACCGTGAAGAAGAACTTTCGTCCGGCGACCGGCTGATGATTGCCAAGAATAACTACTTCTGGACTGCCGGCAATAAGGAGATGGACTTCATAGCTAATGGCGAAATCATACAGGTGTTACGTGTACGAAGGACTTACGAGCTCTACGGTTTCCGTTTTGCCGACGTATCGGTCCGTTTCCAGGACTACGATCTCGAAACGGATGTCAAAATTCTCCTCGACACCTTACAGACAGCAGCTCCCGCACTGCCGAAAGATCTTAATGACAAGCTTTTCTATACCATTCTCGAAGATTACGACGATGTCCCGACAAAGGCAGGAAAGATGAAAAAAATGAAAGCAGATCCTCATTACAACGTCTTGCAAGTCAAATATGCCTATGCCGTCACCTGCCACAAGGCACAGGGCGGCCAATGGATGAACGTCTTTCTGGATATCGGCTATATCACGGAAGAAATGCTTGGAGAAGACTTCTACCGTTGGCTTTACACCGCCTTTACACGTGCGACCCACCGGCTCTATCTGGTGAATCTGCCGGAGGAATTCGAAGAATATGCCTCGTCCTGATTTAGGTTGGCCATGCCTCTCCGGTTTCGCATCCATATATTTAAGTAAAAGACAAAGAAGCAACAATATCAATTAATAAACAAATACACAGCTATTAACAGCAATTACTACCACTCCTTTGCTTTTCGCCCTTAGTCGAAAAGGTTTTTGACCAGTGTCGAAAGGGCTTTTGACCAAGGGCGAAAAGGTTTTCGACTAAGGGCAAAAGGTCTATGAGCAGGCGGTATGACAACAGTAGCATGGCGATTGTCACTTAAATAGAGCCTTTCGGGGACGACTTGATCTCTGATAATGGAGCATTTCGGAGCGGTTGTCCTAACTTCACAATAAAAGGAATAACAATATTTCATACAATAAATACGTTACATATATAAGAAATACCTATTTTTGTTGCAATATAAACGAAAACTTGCTTGTAAGTTTTCATGAATGGAAAAAGGAATGGCGAATAAAGAAAAAATAGATTACCTGCTTCTGGATATCCGGGAGCTTGAAACATTGGTTGCCGGCATGCGGGATGCAGAAGTGTATCCGGTGTCTTTTTTCGGCCAGACTTTCGACCTCACCCATAAGATTCTGAAGGACCTACATGCTTTGGAAACGGCCCAGATCGAAATGCTGCGTAAACAGATGGAAGAGCATCAGGCTCTGATCCAGTCTATTCCCCCATCGGTTGCCACTCCGGTACAAACAGTACAGGAAGCTTCGATTACAGCCCCGGCTCCGATTCCGGCCGAACCGGAGCCAGTCATCCAAGAGCAGGAAATCAGACAGGAGCTTCCTGCAGAACAAGGATTATCGGCCGGACCGGAGCCAATCCCCGTTGAAGAGCCGGAGACTCCGGCAGTGGAAACATCCGGCAAAGTGATCCCCGCAGAGCGTCCCGGATTATTCCTCAACGACCTGTTGGAAAAGAAAAATTTTTCGGATTTCCGAAAGGCATTCAGCCTGAACGATCGTTTCCGTTTCCGCCGCGAGCTGTTCGGAGGTGATGAGGCACAGATGAACAAAGTAATCAATGACCTGAACGATCTTCATTCGTATGAAGACTCGGTCACATATTTGAATAACGAATTAAAGTGGAATATAGAGGATGAAGCGGTAGCAGACTTTATCAAGCTGCTTGAAAAACGCTTCCTCTAAGCAATGTGACAATGGACAATTGACAATGTATTTGTCTTTGTCTTTTTAATTGTCAATCGTCAATTATCAATTAAAAAGTGCCATGGCAAAATTAACAGTAGTACCCACTCCCGTCGGAAATCTGGAAGATATGACGTTCCGGGCAATCCGCGTGCTGAAAGAGGCCGATCTCATTCTGGCGGAAGACACGCGTACTACAGGTATCCTGCTCAAACATTTCGAAATACAAAACAGGATGCAGTCGCACCATAAGTTCAACGAGCATAAAACGGTCGAACAAGTGGCAGCCCGTATCAAGGCGGGCGAGAATATAGCATTGGTATCGGATGCCGGTACTCCCGCGATATCCGATCCGGGATTCATGTTAGTGCGTGAATGTGTACGTCAGGGTGTAGAAGTGGAATGCCTGCCGGGAGCCACGGCTTTCGTCCCGGCATTAGTTGCTTCGGGGCTGCCCAACGAGAAATTTTGCTTCGAAGGCTTTCTTCCCCAGAAGAAGGGAAGACAGACGCGCTTGAAAGAGCTCTCGACGGAATATCGCACCATCATCTTCTATGAGTCACCTTTCCGGCTGGTCAAGACATTGACACAACTAGCCGAGTTTTTCGGGAATGACCGCCCTGTTTCCGTATCACGTGAAATATCGAAGATACACGAAGAAACCGTACGCGGCACGCTCGAAGAAGTTATCGCTCACTTCACCGTGAACGAACCGAAAGGTGAAATTGTTATAGTATTAGCAGGCTTAAAAGATAAAAAGGACAAAGAGACAGGAACAGAAGTTTAACGTAACAACAGAAAGAACATGAAGAAAGTATTAATTGCAACAACGATTTGCACAGCCATGCTGGCCTCCTGCGGACAGAATTCAGCAGAATATAAGAAGCTGAAAGCAGAAAACGACTCTCTGAGAATCGAAAACACCAAAAGCAATGCCGAGATGGATGAAATCCTCGGAACCCTCAATGACGTAGAGGCTGACATCCAGTCTATTCGTGATGCAGAAAATTATCTCAACATACAGCAACAAAAGGGAGATCTGAATAAGAGTAATCGCGAACAGATCAAAGAAAACATGCAGTTGATCAGCGAAACACTGAAAAAGAACAAACAGCAGATCAGCGAACTGGAAGAGAAACTGAAAAAGAGCGGAATCCAATCCTCGGCTTTGAGGAAAACAATCAGCCGCCTTTCTTCCGAACTTGACCAGAAAGCCAATATGATTGTCACGCTACAGGAAGATCTGGCAAAGAAGAATGTTCGTATCCAGGAATTGGACGAAATGGTTGCTTCCTTGAACGAAGACGTGGAAGACTTGTCCACTACAACTGCGGCCCAGTCCGAGAAGTTGCAGGAACAGGACAAACAACTTCATACTGCTTATTATTGCTTCGGCACGGCGAAAGAACTGAAAGACCAAAAAATCCTTTCCGGTGGCGGCTTGTTTGCCAAATCCAAAGTATTGCAGAGCGGCTTCAATAAAGATTATTTCATTTCTATCGATATCCGCGAAGTGAAGGAAATCCCGCTGTTCGCAGGCAAGGCAAAGCTGAAATCCAATCACCCGGAAGGTTCTTACGAATTTGTGAAGGACGAGGACGGCAATATGACATTGAAAATCACGGACGAAAAAGCGTTCTGGAGCCTTGGCAAGTATTTGGTGATTGAAGTAGGATGATGAAATACAAAAGTCTTTTTATTGATTTGGACGATACCCTCTGGGACACGTACCATAATAATAAGGAATGCCTCGAAGAAGTATATACCGCTCACCACTTTGACCGGTATTATGCCTCCTTCGAGGCTTTTTTCGAGATCTACTGGCCACACAACAACCTGCTATGGGAACAGTACCGCAACAATGAAATAGACCGCCAGACATTGATCATCGAACGTTTTCGCTATATGCTCCGCCCGTTAGGGATAGAAGACACAAAATCGGTACTGGCGATCAACAACGATTTCCTGCAACGAACAACCCGCAAGACACGCCTAGTACCGGGAGCAATCGAGCTATTGGAATACCTGCGTCCCTCCTATCGCATGTATATCCTGTCCAATGGTTTCCGGGAAGTCCAATTCAAAAAGCTCTGCAATTCCGGTCTGGCCCCCTATTTCAAAAGGATGATCCTATCTGAAGATGCCTGCATCCAGAAACCTCATAAGGAGATTTTCGATTTCGCCCTTAAAAACACCAACTCCCGCCGAAGCGAAAGCCTGATGATCGGCGACAGTTGGGAAGCCGACATTATCGGTGCCCACAATTCCAAAATCGACCAGCTATGGCTGAATCCGAAAGGGCTGCCGGCAAAAGAATTCATACCGACTTACACGGTTGGAAGCTTGGAGGAGATCAAACGGATCTTATGACTTACACCTAAAAGAAAAGGAACCGGAAAAGCCGTCTTCCTGCCCTTTCCGATTCCTTCCCTCTCTTCAGGATGCCTCCTGTCAAAAATTATAATGGAAACCGATGCTGATATTTTCCGTGTCGAAGTTCACACCTCCAAAATCAGAAGTTCCGTTGTACGAATCGCTATAACCAAGAAATCCGACTTTAGTGACAAAAGATATATGTTCCGTCGCTTTCAAAGAAAGTCCCGGACGCAATCCCAACCGGAAACCGGTATCACCGTCACCGGCAGCAATCCCAATCGTCCCATCGACAAACAATCCCACAATACCCGTCTTATAAAACGTATAGCGAGCATACGGAGCAAACTGGAAACGGTTATAATCATCGTAATGCGTATAACCGATTTCACCCCCCCCACGGCCCATTGGTCAGTCAAATGACATCCCACTTCCGGTGAGATCTGGAAAACAAACTCACTATCTTCACTACCGACTGTAAAACCACCGCCAATATACACCTCCTGTGCACCGACCGAGCAAATCGCCATAAAGGCAATCATGCATGAAACAAATAACTTCTTCATTTTACTTTATTATATATAAATATTATTAGAACTCTGAGGTAAAATGGAATTTGATATCGGGGAAATCCTGCTGTGCCATCATCAACACATAGCTGGAATCGGCCAGATAGACATCGCGGCCCTCTTTGTCGAGCGCCATATATTGAGCTTTACGGCGTTTGAAGTTTTCAAGAGCGGCAGCATTATCGCTTTCTATCCAGCAAGCCTTATAGAGGCTGATCGGTTCCCACTTACACTGTGCGCCGTATTCGTGGAGCAAGCGGTACTGGATCACTTCGAACTGCAATTGTCCGACCGTACCGATAATCTTACGTCCGTTGAACTGGTTGGTAAAAAGCTGGGCGACGCCTTCATCCATCAACTGCTCGATGCCCTTGTTCAACTGCTTGGCCTTCATAGGATCGGCATTCTCGATATATTTGAACATTTCAGGAGAGAAACTCGGCAATCCTTTGAAATGAAGTTCTTCACCGGAAGTCAGCGTATCACCGATCTTGAAGTTTCCGGTATCAGGCAAACCGATGATATCGCCGGCAAAAGCCTCGTCCACTACTTCCTTCTTCTGCGCCATGAAAGCCGTAGGACTGCTGAAACGCATCATCTTTCCGAAACGGACATGCTTGTAGTTGGCATTACGTTCGAAACGGCCGGAACAGATCTTCACGAAAGCAATACAACTGCGATGATTCGGGTCCATATTGGCATGGATCTTGAAAACGAAACCGGAGAAGGCATCCTCTTCCGGATCGACCACCCGTTCCACGGCCGACACGGGACGGGGAGAAGGAGCGATATTGATAAAGCAATCCAGCAGTTCTTTCACCCCGAAGTTATTCAAGGCAGAACCAAAGAACACGGGAGCGATATCTCCTTTCAGGTAGGTATCGACATCGAACTCGGGATAAACACCTTCTATCAGTTCGATATCGGAACGGAGCTTTTCTGCCTGTCCGGCCTCGATATAGTTTTCAAGTTCCGGGCTGTTGATATCCTTAAATTCCACGTTTTCCGTCACATACTGCTTGCTCGGAGTATAGAGGTTCAGTTTCTGTTCATATATATTATAGACCCCCCGGAACCGTTGTCCCATGTCGATCGGCCAGCTCAGCGGACGCACATGGATATGCAGTTCTTCTTCGATCTCGTCCAGCAAGTCGAACGGGTCCTTACCGTCACGGTCCATCTTATTGACAAACACGATCACGGGAGTCTTACGCATACGGCAGACTTCCATCAGCTTACGGGTCTGGGCTTCCACACCTTTTGCGGTATCGATCACGATAATAACGCTATCCACAGCCGTCAGCGTACGAAACGTATCTTCAGCGAAATCCTGGTGGCCGGGCGTATCGAGGATATTGATTTTATGGCCGGAATAATCGAAAGCCATCACGGAGGTTGCGACGGAGATTCCACGCTGCTTTTCAATTTCCATCCAGTCGGAGGTAGCTGTCTTCTTGATCTTGTTAGACTTTACGGCTCCTGCCACATGAATGGCACCTCCAAAGAGCAACAATTTTTCGGTAAGAGTCGTCTTACCGGCATCCGGGTGGCTGATAATAGCAAACGTTCTTCTTCTCTCAATCTCTTCTGAATACTGACTCATTGTTATTTATCTTATTTTGTTATTCTTTTCATACATTCACGCAGACTCGCTTCCCAATGGGATATACTGATCTTATAGATCGTTTTGATCTTAGCCTTGTTCAGGACACTGAAATGCGGACGGGCAGCCTTCGCCGGATAATCTTTGGACTCGATCGGGAGAACACGGCAGGGGGCATTCCCTAACTCCATAATCTTCACGGCAAAATCATACCAACTGCAAACCCCTTCGTTAGAATAATGATAGATACCGGGAACGAAAGCATCCGCCTCCGCCTGCACCAACACCGCAAAAATGGCAGCCGCCAGATCCCCGGCATACGTCGGCGAACCAATCTGGTCGAACACGACAGACAACTGTTCCCGTTCATTTCCCAGACGCAACATCGTCTTGACAAAATTATTACCGAACTCGGAGTACAACCATGCCGTACGGATGATTACCGCATCCGGGCACACCTCCTGCAAAGCCTGTTCACCGGCAAGTTTCGTACGCCCGTAGACAGAGGCCGGACAAGTATTGTCCGTTTCCACATAAGGCAAATGATTTGTGCCGTCAAACACATAGTCGGTAGAAACATGGATCACCCTCGCCCCAGCCATACGTGCCGCCTCGCCCAAGTTTCGTACGGCATCCCGGTTGATACGAAGGCAAAGAGCTTCGTCATCCTCCGCCTTATCCACAGCCGTATAGGCGGCACAATTGATGATATAATCGACTTGCTTCTCCTTAACAAAAGCATTCACGGCTTGAGCATCGCAGATGTCAAGCGTATCCACATCCGTAAACACAAACGCATATTGCGGATATCCGGCAGCTAACCGACGGATCGAATTGCCCAGTTGCCCGTTAGCCCCTGTTACTAAAATCGTTTTCATCTTGTCTTATTCTTCTAATTTCAGTTCCCCATTCATATCTTCACGATACTTCTCGGCCAGAAGTGCCAGGAACGAACTGATCTGTTTGATCCCCTCCATCGTTTCAGGGCTGATTTCCTTCCCTTGCATCTTCAGCATCAGGAAACCGTAAATAGCATTGAAGCAAGTCTCCAACTCAGGCAAGTCCTCGCCGCCCGATTTGGCACGGAGCTGAACGATAAAGGGGAGTGTTTTATAATAGGCCGCCCCATACACCATTTCCTTCGGCGATTTCAAAAGACGGAGGTGCAGATCGGTCAGGGCAATGATCACATTCTTGTTCAGCTGGATATGTCCCTTTTCCATCACCCCTTCGGAACGCATCATCTCGATTAGCTCCTCATACCATTTGGCGATTTCTTCCTTTATATCGTCCGGTTGGTCGTAACGATCTACAACCGTGCGGCGGATCGAATCCATATCGAAGTTATTGGCACGTATCAGGTCTTCCACCTGCCACATGTACAACAGATATTCGGCTATATTTTCTTTTCTTTTTCGTCTTGCAATAATCATGGTTGCAAAGATACACTATATTCGGATAATGCCTGATAAAAATCCGCATCTTTTACACCTAACTGGCGGCAGGCCAGGCGGGCAGCATTCAGGTTGATCAGGAAAAAGCGATCCGGAATATAGACGGGAAAGTCCCCGTAGCGAGTCTGCAAATAGGTCTTTCCCTCTTTCTCGACCACGACATGCTGGTCGTAAGGCATGGCTGTAATGTCTTCGCGAACCTCTTGCGCAAGCTGTTTGACAACCGGATCGCCGTCGAAATAAATCAGCTTTCCCCCGCGTTCGATAGAAGAGGCGAACGTACGGAAAGTCGTATGGTAGGCCTCCGGTGTGGCGTGGTCGGTAGCGGAAGTCCACATCAGATTGGTCAGAATAGCGATATGCGGACGATAGAACTCCAGCTGGAACCGTTTCTCCAAAGCAGACGTTACATGCTCATCACCTTCGATAATCGCGATCCGAGCTTCATAACTCAGATGCACACGGTCGGGCAACAAGGGGACTTCGCTGGTCAACGCATAGTCGAACGCCAGTTTCTGCCGCTTCAGGGCGCACACAATCATCGAGATGATTGTCTTCTTTCCCCGGCTACCGGCAACAACAACCCGCGTCTTCTCTTTCGTCCGCTGAAAGATGAATTCAGGTATCGAAAGCACTAATAATCCCAGTTCCTTTGCACGTATCAATTCGGGGTTATCCTGCCGGACTGCGGCCCCTAATACCACAAAATGTATATCTTTAGTTAATCTCTCCGGGAACCACCCGTCTCCATGACAAGTACACCCCTCTTTTTCCAGTCTGGCAAGGGTCGTATCAGTCAGTCCAACACCGGATACACTTACTTCATATCCTTTTTGGTGGATAGCCAGGGCTAAGTCAAACAACAGAGGCTCGGTTACGGAGATTAAATGAACTTTTCGCATCACTCAGATTTTGCCTGCAAATGTACACAATTTCATTCACGCTTCGCATGGGTTTGAAAGAAAAAACTTCCCTATCTTTGTTGGAAAAAGTATAATTTATGGATATTCAACTTATAGACACAGGCTTTTTCCATGCAGACGGAGGTGCCATGTTCGGTGCGATTCCCAAAACTGCTTGGAGCCGCCGTTATCCAAGCGATAAACAAAATGGATGCATCTTGGCTATGCGCAGCATGTTAGTCCGCGACGGGAACGGGAAGATCGTACTCGTCGACAACGGGGCGGGCAACAAACACCTAAAACAACTCAGCTATTACAACTTCTTCGACCTGGTCGATCTGAAGGATGAACTTCAAAGGCGGGATGTTGCCTGTGAGGATGTTACAGATGTCATACTCACACATCTCCACTTCGACCATTGCGGATATACGACACAAAAAGAAGAGCAGACCGGTGGAAAGCATCTCTTCAAAATGGCCTTCCCAAACGCCATCCACTGGGTAAGCCGTGCACAGTGGGAGAACTTCCTTCACCCGAACGCACTCGAAGCCGACTCCTATTTCATCGAAAACATGCAGGCCGTCTACGACAGCGGCAAGCTTCGCCTCATCGAAAATGACACGAATCTCTGCCCCGGCATCGACCTGCGGCTGTTCGACGGACATACGCCGGGGCAAATCGCACCTTATATCACGACACCTGAGCGCACTTATGTCTTCGCCGGCGATGTCATCCCGTTAGCGGCAAGCGTCTCGCCCCTCTGGATCTCGGCATACGACACCTATCCTGTCGTTTCCTACAACGAAAAAATGCGGATGCTGGAAGAAGCCGCCTCAGAGAAACAGGCAGTCATCTACTGTCACGACGCCTATACTCAGTGTACTACCGTGAAAAAGGTGAACGACTTTTTCAAGGCAGATCAAAAAGTTTCACTTTTTTCCATAGGGTGAAAATAAAGTCTCCCGCAGGTAAAAATAAAGTTTCATCGACAGGAAACTAAAGTTACCCTTACATGAAACTACAACAAGATTACTACCGGACTAAAGAAAAAGCCGGTTGTATTGTAGGGCAGTCTGCTATTTATCTTTATCTTTGTCTGATTATAATCATAAATTAATCCTGATCATCATGAAAAAGACAATCTTCGCTTCACTGACAATCCTGACATTCTCGGCCCTGATGTTCTGTTGCAGCAATGCTCCCAAGCAGGAGAAAGTGCTTCGCCACGTTGTCATGTTCGGTTTCAAGCCAGAAGTATCCGCCCAACAGATCAAGGAAGTCGAAGAAGCTTTCTGTGCACTTCCCTCCCAGATAGACCTGATCAAAGGGTACGAATGGGGAACGGATTGCAGTCCCGAAGGATTGCAACAGGGATTGACGCACTGTTTCTTCCTGACTTTCCATTCGGATGCCGACCGAGACGCCTACCTGATCCATCCGGCGCATAAGGCTTTCGGGAAAGTATTAGGAGACAAGGCTTCTGCCGTCACCGTCGTGGACTACTGGACCAAATAAGAATTATTATTTTTCTCACTTATAACATTTTAAACGCATGAACAAACTAACAAAGTATGCATGTATCCTGACAACCCTGGCCGGAGCCGTGGCTTGTTCGGGAGGTAAAAAAGCACAAGGAGACTATGCCATTATCCCGCTTCCTCAAGAAGTGGTGACACAAGGCAGCGCCCCGTTCCTGTTGAAACCGTCTACCCCGATCTCTTATCAGGAAGGTGATGCGGAAATGGAACAGACCGCCCGTTTCCTTGCCTCCTATGTCAAAGAGGCTACGGGATATGAACCGAAAGTGATTACCGGGAATGCGGACAAAGGCATTCATCTGTCAATCGCTTCCGACATCCGGAACCCGGAAGGCTACCGCCTGCTGGTCAGCGAGAACGGCATCGAGATCGCCGGAGCATCCAACGCCGGTATTTTCTATGGCGTGCAGACCTTGCGTAAGTCTATCCCCGCCGTGGCCGAAGGAATGGACATCGAGCTTCCGGCCGCCAGTATCAACGACTATCCGCGTTTCCCGTATCGCGGTATGCACCTCGATGTTTCCCGGCACTTCTTCCCGGTAGATTCGGTCAAGAAGTTCATCGATATTCTTGCCTTGCACAATATGAACCGCTTCCACTGGCACCTGACAGACGACCAGGGATGGCGCATCGAGATCAAGAAATATCCGGAACTGACCCAGATCGGGGCGCAACGCAAGGAAACCGTCATCGGCCGTAACTCCGGCAAATATGACGGCAAACCGTATGGCGAAGGCATGTTCTATACGCAAGACGAAATCCGCGACGTGATCGCTTACGCCCAAGAACGTTTCATCACGATCATCCCCGAAATAGACCTTCCGGGACACCAGTTGGCAGCTATCACGACTTATCCGGACCTGGGTTGTACGGGCGGACCGTATGAAGTATGGACCCAGTGGGGCGTATCGGACGATGTGATCTGTGCCGGCAATGAAAAGGCAATGACCTTCCTCGAAGACGTGCTCGGCGAGGTGATCGATCTTTTCCCGTCCGAATATATCCATGTAGGCGGTGACGAATGCCCGAAAGTGCGTTGGAAGAGTTGTCCGAAGTGCCAGGCACGTATCAAGGCGGAAGGCATCAAAGGAGACAGCAAGCATACGGCCGAAGAATACCTGCAAAGCTATGTCATTTCACGCATGGAGAAATTCGTCGAAAGCAAAGGGCGCCATATTATCGGCTGGGACGAAATCCTGGAAGGCGGACTAGCCCCGAACGCTACGGTGATGAGCTGGCGCGGCGTAGACGGAGGTATTGAAGCAGCCAAACAGAAACACAATGTAATCATGACACCCAACTCTTACCTGTATTTCGACTACTACCAGTCTACCGACACGGAACACGACCCGCTTGCCATCGGTGGTTACCTGCCGTTGGAACGCGTCTATTCGTTCGAACCGACTGCCGGAATCCCGGAAGAGTATAAGAAATATGTAACGGGAGTACAAGCAAATCTGTGGACAGAATATATCCCGACATTCAGCCAGGTCGAATATATGGTATTGCCGCGTATGGATGCATTGGCAGAAGTGCAATGGACAAACGCCCCGAAAGATTTTAAGGCGTTCCTGCCGCGCTTGGTCCGCATGACCGAACTTTACGACCGCTTGGGTTACAACTACGCCAAACATATCTTCGACATTCGCGCCTCCTTCGCTACCGATGGTGACAAAGGTGAAATCGTCGTGACACTCGAAACCGAAGGTTCCGCCGATATCCATTATACACTCGACGGCAGCGAACCGACGGCAACCAGTCCGAAATACGAAGCCCCTCTCCGCATCAAGCAAAATGCAGAAGTGAAAGCCGTGGCTGTCCGCCCGACCGGAAACAGCCGCATCTTCTCCGAAAAGATCGACTTCAACAAGGCGACAGCCAAGCCGGTCACATTGAAGGTGGCTCCCAGCAGAGGATATGACTTCAACGGCGGCCCGGAACTGACCGACGGCCTGAGCGGCAACGACAACTACAAGACCGGACGCTGGCTCGGCTTCCAGGGCAAGGACTTGGATGCCGTTATCGACCTGAAAGAACCGACCGAGTTCAGCAAAGTGTCCTTCAACACGAATGTTGTGAAAGGAGACTGGATCATGGGTGCGGCAGGCGTTACCGTAAAGGTTTCGGACGACGGACAGAACTTCAAGGAGGTAGCTTCCAAGGTTATCCCGTCTTTAGGCAAAGACGACAAAGACGGCCTTTACCCGCAGAAAATCTCCTTCGACCCGGTAAAAGCCCGCTATGTCGAAGTCATCATCAAGAGTGACAAACTCCCGACATGGCACGGAGGTGCAGGTAATCCGGCGTTCTTGTTTGTGGACGAAATCAATCTGCAATAAGTAAATATTTAGGCACAGATTACACAGATTTCACGGATTCTCTTTCTCATCTCCGTGTAATTCGTGAAATCCGTGCCTAAAAAATATAAAGAAGTTTTGCTATTCTAACATATTCCCCCATGAAAAGAGACATACTTATCCTTTCTGCCCTTTGTACCTGTTGCAACCTTTTTGCCGAAGAGATCACAGTCAAGTATCTCAGGTATGCAGGTCCTTATGAAATAAAAGGTCCGTTCATCGTCGACAGCCTTGACGTGAACAGCAAGAAATTTACAGATGCCGAGTTATTAAAAACCGCCATCCCCTTCAACAATGTCCGGGAAAGCAACCTGACACTGGATGCCGCCACTACAGCCGGACAAAGCAAAAACAGCTCCGTCAGCCTCGCCTCCTTCTATCTGAACAGCGACCGCTATACGGACGGGACTCTTCAGATCAGCGGACCGGAGCATTACGAAGTATATATCGACAACGAGAAACAGACACCCGCCAACGGCGAGCTCAAGCTCACACTCGAACCCCGCCGCTACGAAGTCGTAATCAAATATCTTACAGCCCCGGACGAAACGAACCGCATTCCGAAAGTCACCTTTAAGACGGACAGCAAAGCCGTTGTCACGGCGACAACCGATCCAGAGAAGCGTTACACTTTGAGCGATGTCTTCGATGGCACACGCATTCGTTCCGTCAACCTCTCCCCCAACGGCAAATACCTGCTGACCGCCTACCAGACGACTTATTCCGGTGGCGATACCGAATCCTTCCTGCAAGTGACCGACCGGGCCACAGGACAGGTTTTAATGGAAAGCAACAACCATCATTATAGCTGGATGCCCCGCAGCAACCGTCTTTACTATACCCGCAAAGGCATGCAGGGAAAGGAACTTGTCACGATCGACCCTGCAACCCAAGCAGAGGAAGTCCTTGCCCACAACCTTCCCGACGGTTGGTTCAGCTTTGCCCCGACAGAGGATTTCCTGCTGTTCAACATCATCGAGGAAGGACCGAAGAAAGGGGAAGACCTTCAGGAAATCCTTGTGCCTGACGACCGCCAGCCGGGATGGCGTACCCGTTCATTCATCCATAAGTACGACCTGGCAACCGGAGTGTTCCAACGCCTTACCTACGGGCACACTTCGACTTCCATCAACGATATTTCCGACGACGGCCGCTATCTGCTCTTCACTTGTAGCGAACGGGAGCTGACGAAACGTCCGTTTTCGACTACTTTGCTCTATCGGATGGATCTGCAAACACTGGATACGGAACTCCTTTTGAAAGATCCGTTCATCAGCTATGCCCAATTCTCGCCCGACGGCAAGATGCTGGCAATTGCCGCATCTGGAGAGGCTTTCAATAAAATAGGGCTGAAGATAGCACCGGGGCAGACTTCCAATATGGCCGACGGGCAGCTCTTCCTTTACGATCCGGCAAGCAAACAGGCAAATCCTGTCACCAAAGATTTTAATCCATCGGTTCAAAACTTCGTTTGGAACAAAGGTGATAAACAGATCTACCTGCAGGGAGAAGATAAGGATTGCGTACGCTTGTACGTCTTGAATCCGTCAACCGGGAAAATCCTCCCCATCCCGTTAAAAGAGGATATCCTCTCGGATTTTACGATTGCCGAAACAACTCCCGAACTGGTTTATTTCGGCGAAAGCGCCTCCAACTCGCAACGCCTCTATTCCGTCAACCTGAAAAAGAAAAGTTCTGTCTGTCTGAAAGATCTTTCCGCCGGCATCTTGAAAGATATCACCCTCGGCGAAGTGCACGATTGGAATTTCCGGGCAGCTGCCGGCGACACGATCTACGGTCGTTATTACCTGCCGCCCCATTTCGATCCTAACAAGAAATATCCGCTGATCGTGAACTACTACGGGGGAACCAGTCCGACGGAACGTTCACTCGAAAACCGGTATCCGTCGCACGTATATGCGGCATTGGGCTACATCGTTTATATCATCCAGCCCAGCGGAGCAACCGGCTTCGGCCAGGAGTTCTCCGCCCGCCACGTAAATGCATGGGGACAGCGTACAGGAGACGAGATCATCGAAGGAACAAAGAAATTCTGTGCCGAACACAACTTTGTCGACGCTAAAAAGATCGGTTGCATAGGGGCATCCTACGGTGGCTTCATGACACAATACCTGCAAACAAAAACGGATATCTTTGCCGCCGCCATCTCTCATGCCGGAATCAGCGACATCACCAGCTATTGGGGCGAAGGTTACTGGGGATACTCCTATAGTGCTTTGGCAAGCGCAAACAGCTATCCCTGGAACGCACGGGATATGTACACGTTGCAAAGCCCGCTGTTCAATGCCGACAAAATCAACACCCCGATCCTTTTCCTGCATGGCACGGTCGACACGAACGTCCCGGTAGGTGAAAGCATCCAGATGTTTACAGCCCTGAAACTGTTAGGCAAACCTACGGCCTTCGTACAAGTAGTAGGACAAAACCACCAGATACTGGACTATAAGAAGCGTGCTGAATGGAATAAAACCATCTACGCTTGGTTCGCCAAATGGCTCAAGAACCAACCGGAATGGTGGAATGCCATGTATCCGGAAAAGTCTTTGTAAAAAAGTTGAAAACAAAGCCCCGAAGACGAAACCGTCCCCGGGGCTTGTTTTTTTATCTGCCTTACACCTTCACAGGCTCACAGCAGAATGAACTTTATTTCAATACTTTAGTATTATTAATATTAAACCGCTTGTTCGCCTGTCACAGGGTAATTACCGTTTGCACGGCACGCGGCCAAACATTTTAGAATTATTTGATTATAAATTACTATATAGAGGGAGTGGCCGCTGCCACTCCAAACTATTCCTCTATTCTTATCTTACGATTGCCTTTACAGCTTCTTCACCTTCAACAGCTACTACGACTACGCCTTGAGGAGCAGCAATCACAGCATTGTCGGATGTCAGAACCTGAGTGGCTACTACCTGACCCAAGATGTTGCTTACAACAACCTTCTTGCCGGCAGCGTTAGCGATTGTAACATTGCCTTCGCCTGCGATAATCGTTACTTCAGAAGTCGTGATTTCGTCGTTGGCTGTTGCACCACCAGCGTTAGTGTCGACATTGTAGAGGTCAGACTGCATAGCTGCTTCGAAGTCATTGATGATGACAGGAACACCGTTCTGTACTTTCACCCAACCACCCAGATTAGCAGACGGAGCGATACCGCCATCAAACGCTGTCTTCTTTCCATAAGATTCAGATTCGATCAAGAAGTCGTTAGATCCTTCGTTAACCAAACGGAAAGAGAACTTAGCCTGATCATGAGCATTCAGCTTCAGAGCGACTTTATGAGTTGTACCATCCAGAACTAAGTTACCAGCTGTCATATAACCCGGCAAGAATGCAAGTCTCTTGTATTTACCTTCCCAAGTATATTTCTTAACAGCGGGAACTGAGTCGATCATGTTCACCAAGAAACGACCAAATGTCGTGTCAGCAGTTACTTTACTATGCGGGCATTTCAAAGCTTCTTCTATTGTTGCATGAGAGTGAGTAGTAGCGTCGCACAGAACTGTATCACCGACTACAAAGTTCACATCCTTGGCAATCAAGTACTGTGGCATCAATGTGTTTTCGACACCTGTCGGGATTACATTGAATGCTTCAGCTTTATCGTCACCCTTACCTTCTACGCAAAGCAGGTTGTCAGCTCCTTCATACAAGTAAGCCTTAGCAGTAGAGTTCACACGGTAGAACTTCATTGCGCCGTTTTCACCCAATTCGTCAGCTGTAAACTCACGATACAGAGCAGTCGTATCAGCAACCAATGCGAAAGCAGAAGTTGTAGATTCAGTAGCCACGTTTTCAGCCTTAATCAAGCCTGTTGCATCAATCACACCGGCTTTCTTGCCTTCTGTCAGCAATGCATAGTAATGAGTTCCGTCTACGCAGTTCACTTCTTTCAAAGTGAATACAGAACCATTTTCTGCACCTTCTGTTACTACCATCATTTCAGTACCACCAACTTCAGATACCTGAACATATTTCTGGTTGTTAGCGAACTTATACGGATCGTTTACACGGATCTGATAATAAGTCTGGAAGATCGTGTCTTTTTCGAAGATAGGGGTATTATAACTACTGCCCCATTTTACCAATTCGAACTTAGTAGCCTCATCGGCAGATACACGCAGGATCGTGTCATTACCTACGGTAGAGTTACCAATTGTAACACCCAAGTCATTGCCTACATTCAAGTAGTTCAAAGTATAGTTTACATTCTTGGCATCATCGTTAAAGAAGCCCAATCGGTTACTTACGGTCTTTGTCAATTTCAGCGTATCATTAGCCAACCAAGCTTCTTCGTTGTTATAATAATAGTTAATTACGATATTACCATCAGCCAATACTTTGTAAGAACCATTATTCAGAGTAGCTCCTGTTTCTTGGTTCCAAATTTCAGGATATCCACCGAATTCATTCGTATTCTGATTTACAACCCACTTAGCGGCCGGCATGTGTTCGAAGTTCATCACATCCCATTCAGCCGGAGCAACCTTAGTCAAGTTCCAGCCGTTCAAATCACCCATCAAGCGAGCACCGTTCTTCTGTGCATCAGCACCATTTACTACATCCATGAAATAGATGCCCGGTTCCAAAACGGCATTGTGAGCAGCAGGAGAGAGGCTCAAACCGATACGGTCGTTGTATGTATAGATACCTGTGCCTTTCAGCTCTTCGGAAGAACCGATAGTGGCTTCACGACGGGCACCACCTAATACGGCAATCTTAACCAGATTGTTTTCTTGGCCTTTTGCAGAAGTAGCAAAAATATCGATTTCACTATTTGTACGATCCTTCCAATACTTAGTCGTTACGTTCTTCACGTTGTAACCATCTGCTTCAATACGCAAAGAGTCCTGAGTCGGCCAGTAGAAGAAACGGAAGTTGAAGCGACCGTTGATATCGCGAGCTGCCAAGTTGTTGACAGATTTGAAATCAGCTTCATGTTCACGAGTAGCGAATCCTAAATGCTGGATACCTGCAATTTCTTCACCGGCTGAGCCGTTCAGATAAGCTGTGTCGACCATTAAATAAGTATCCTGGCCCTTGGCATTCTTGCCGGCTTTCAGAGATAACCAGTTAAATGACTTTTCAAGACGAATGTTTTCAAACACTTCTGAAGCCTTGATAGCAGCACGTTCAGCATCCTTATGCGCATAACGAGCGTCTACCCATGTCCAATAAGCTGCCCCCTTTTCACCATCTAAAGCCATCAACTGTTCATTCAAACTTGCAATTTGTTGCGTATAGTTGAAAATAGCAGTTTCTAGCTCGACCTTCTTAGCACTAACTTCTTTCAGTTCAGCTTGAACAGAGGCCAATTCTTCTTCAAGTTCTTTCAACTCTTTCTCTGCTTCTTCAAGAGCTTGACTGTGAACTCCATAAGCTTTAAACATTTCGTCATAAGCTGTGCTGGCAGCCTTCTCAGCTTGCTTTTTCTCCTCTGCTACACCAATAGCAACATCTAAATCTTTAGAGATTGAAGCTATTGCACCTTCTGAAGCGATAACAGCTTCTGCAGCTTTTTCAAAGGTTTCATTTTCTTCAGTATTAAGAGCATTGACACCATTTGTAAAAGCCTTATCGTTTTGGTTCTTATAAGCTGAAGCAGACATTGATATATCTACACCATTATTTGCTTCTTTCAAGATAGCATACAAACGATGTCCATATTCTACAAAGGCTTCCTTCTCTGCTTCATCAGTTACCTTAGCTGCATCGAAATAAGAATTCCATGCTTGTGGTTTATCATTAGGGGCATAGCCCATATCTGAGACATAATGTACATCACTTGTTTCGTTGAAATACTTCCTCATCGCTCTTCCCCACTCTGCATATCTACTTTTCTGATCGAATGCTTTATTTTTAACATCCAGAGCAACATTCCATGCATCCGTGGCATTATTGATAGAATTTTGAAGAGCGGTCTGGGCAGCAACTGCATCTTTATATTCATTTTGAGCTGCCTCTAATTTTTCAGCCAATTCTGCAAGTTGTTTCTTGGCCTCTTCGTTTAGAGCAGAACTTGTTGCGATAGATTGTTTTTTCTGTAAAATCGCTTGTTTTGTAGCATCTTCACTTTCATTCAAAAAGTTGTAAATCCAACTTTGATTCACAAGTTCTCTACCTTTTTCAACCTTTTCAGACTCTACATTCTGGATCTTCTGAGCCAAAACATTATATTCTGATTCAGCATCAGCCAGAGCTTTCACGGCTGCTTCTACTTTTTTTTCAGCTTCATTGGCAGCAAGCATAGCCGCATCCTTTTCAGCAGCAGCATCAGCAACAGCACCATATGACAAAGTGCTTTCGCCTACAGCATCAACAGCCTCATAAGCATGGCCTTTACCTGCAGACCACAAGTTTGCCAAACCTTCTGTCACATCTTTTTCAAAAGAGAAAGATGTTTTACCATTTGTTGCATCTTGTGTCTGCAACATGCTGTTCAAATCGTTCTTTCCTAACCAAACAGGACCAGCAACAGCCGGACGAATGTTCAACTGTGCAAGCTTGTCAGTCTCACGAACATCATACTTGACAGCAGCAACCGTACCATCTGCATTCGGAATCAAAGTCATCACAGAGTCTGTCTTGAAATAGGCTTCCGGAGTTTTACCTACATTTAAGCCCTCACCGGCTTCACTTCTCATCCAAGCCCAAGCGACTGCTTCACCAGCCAAATAAGAACCTTCATAAGTCTTTCCCGGTTTATAATCCTGAATCTTTGCCGGATCAAAAGAGATAGGATAATTATAAGCCAAGTTCATAAATTTAAAGGCCACACCATTTTCCTTATTGTCTTTATCAACCGTCACATACCACAAGGATTCCCCTATATTGGCTGCGTAATAAGGGACATACTTCAAGATGAAACGATCACCTTTTTCTGTCGAAACCTTCTGCATTACCAACACATTCCAACCGTCTGTCAACTGATAGCATTTTCCGTCGGCCACACTCTCTACCCTAACATTTGTAGGTAGAGCTGACTTTGTGAACTCTAGGTTCTGTGCAGAAACTGTTCCGACTGTCGTTGCCAGTAACATACTGGCGACAAGAGTAGAAAACTTTTTGTTCATAACTTAAATTAATTTGTTAGTAAATAATGTATTAAGAATAATTTCTTCTTTTATATATTTAATGTACGCAAGACTATCTGTTAACTTTTGTACTTTGATAGCGAAAACGTTCGTTTTTTTTAGTCATTTTGGGCGGTCTTCGAAAGAGTTTGTATCGGAAAGGCGGTTTTTCGTACTCCTTAAGCTATCTGATTGATAAGAAAGAATATAGAAAAAGAAAAAATATTTGTGGAAAGGATTGCAGGTTCAAAAAGTAGTTGTATTTTTGTGCAGTAAAAATGACGAATTAAAACGAACGTTTTTTTAGTCATTTTGTTTCTGACTACTATCTTTTTTATTCCCAATAAGTTACAAGTAAAAACAAGTAACTTTCACCCCTTGAAAACGGGCTTTTTTACTGTTCTTCACGAACACACATATCATCCTTATTTATAATCACTTATAAATTTTTACTCAAGTAATCCTGCAGTAACAAACTGCCATTTTGAGAAGAAGGCTGGGGAAATGGAGTTAAAAACGGCCTTTAGGTGGCAAAAAGAAGAAAAATTATCCATAAAATAAAAGAAAGTGTGTCGTAATGAACGATACGCCATTTTGCAGGGCAACTGCACTAAAATTCAGAAATCGTATAAAATATACCAAAGAAAAAAATAGGGCCTTATCATACAAGTTTTTCCCATTTCCTCTGTCACTGTATCACTGATTTCTTTTTTATCGATTGATATTCAATCTGTTTCGTTAGTGATATATGCCCGTTTTCTCTATCACTACGGTATCACTACCCTATCACTGGCAATTTAGATGGGAAACAGGAATTACGCTTATACACATCTGTAGATTAGCGTATTATAAATAACACAAACAATAAACACCCAATTTCCATCCCTATAAATCACTCGATTATTTTATGTAAAAACGGCTATAAAATAGGTAAAGCCGGGTGGTTTTTATTGTCCGGCAAGGCACTTTTGTTGCCGGACACCCCCATGTTGCCCCCTTTTACACCCGGGTGTACCAGTTCTCTACACCCGGATGTTAAGGATGGCAACATGGGGGTGTTTACGAAATTATGTGCTTGTCTTTGCTAAAAAAAGAGAGGGCTTTTGTGGAATGAAGAACCGTATTTCGTCAATTTAACACCTATTGCATTCGTTTTTACATTTGTTTATTCGATTATTTTATATGCTTTTTCAAAGGCAAAAGAAAGCAATATATTGGTTTCCAATCATATGATAAAAACGTCCTGTTAGAGGAGTGATAGAGGCAGTGATACAGGATGTTTTCCTCTATCACTCCTCTAACGCTTGAATATTAATAGCTACAACCTTCGTAGTGATAGAGTGATAGAGGATTTGTAGAAAACTTCGTATGGAGATCACAACCTTGGAAAATTTTGATGCGGTTGCCCTGTTGGTGAAAGTCGGGGTTTTGTGCGTAAAAAAAAGAAAAGGTGTGCAATTTTGAACACACATTCATGCAGTTCAATATTGCACACCTTCGTCATTCATAACAAATACTAAATATTAACCGATTAAACCTCTCATACGGTCTTCAAAAGCAGACAGAGCTGCTTTCGCTCCTTCTCCCATTGCTATGATTATCTGTTTGTAGGGTACGGTCGATACGTCGCCAGCCGCATAGATGCCGGGAACATTCGTCCGACAATGCGCATCGATTACAATCTCACCCGGTTTGTTCGTTTCGACAACGTCGCGGAAAACGCCACTATTGGCAGCCAAGCCGATTTGGACAAAGATTCCGTCCAGGTCGATCACCCGCTCCGCATCCGTCTTACGATCTTTTACACGAAGACCTGTCACCTTATCGCCATTACCGAGCACTTCCAAAGATTGGGAATGCAAGAAAACTTCCACATTCGGCAAGCTCTTTGCTTTTTCCTGCAACACTTGGTCGGCTTTTAGCTCGTCCATAAATTCCAGAACCGTCACTTTCGAACAAATGCCAGCCAAATCTATAGCCGCTTCGATACCCGAATTTCCACCGCCGACAACCGCTACGTGCTTACCTTTATAGAACGGACCATCGCAGTGAGGGCAAAAAGCGACACCTTTTCCGATATAGTCCGCTTCGCCCGGAACATTCAACTTGCGCCAGCTTGCACCTGTCGCCACGATAAGGGCAGGAGCAGAAAAACGTTCACCGGTAGAAGTGGTCAGAAGTTTCGCCGATCCATCCAGTTCGACTTTATCCACACGGCGATGCTCCAGTATATCGACCGGATAGTCGTTGATATGTGTCAGAAGGTCGTTCGCCAACTGCTGTCCGGTAGTCTGAGGAACGGAAATCAGGTTCTCGATACCGACCGTTTCTTTGACCTGTCCTCCGATACGTTCGGCTATCACTGCGACATTCAAGCCTTTACGTGCCGAGTAGATGGCAGAAGCTGCACCGGCAGGTCCACCCCCCACTATTAACACATCATAGTTCTTAACAGGTTTTTCAACAGAGTTATCAACACCCCCTTCATTAATTCCGTATTGGGCTTCGAGTTTGGAAAGCAATTCTCCCAAATCACTACGCCCCACATTGATCAGTTTGCCATCGGCAAAAACAGAAGGGACTCCCTGTACTTTCATGGCCTCAACTTCTTTTTGGTTGATAGCGCCATCCACCGTTTCGTGGGTGATCCGGCTATTGAGAGTAGCCATGACATTGAGTGCCTGCACTACATCCGGACAATTGGTGCAAGTAAGAGAAACATAAGTCGTCAGCTTGATCGGACCATTCAAGGCTCTGATACGGGCACAGATACTTTCGTCCGGTATATTTTTACCTTTTCCATCACTATTCAGGACAGCTAACAACAAGGATGTAAACTCATGTCCGTTAGGTACTGCACGAAACCGGATACCGGTAGGCATACCGTCTTTTACAATTGTAAACTGAAGTCCTTCGCCATCCGCAACGCTGCATGACAAATGATCCGAGCATGATGCCACATCACCAAGCAGGTCTATTAGCTCCTGACGGCTTTCGTGATCGGGAGCGACTTGTATATCAAATACATATTGGGATACCAGTCCGGAGAAAATACCCGAAAGCTGGTCTTTCATTGCTGAGTCTAACATAACTTTAGATCTTACCAACCAAGTCGATACTCGGCTTCAAGGTTGCTTCGCCTTTTTTCCACTTTGCAGGACAAACTTCGTTCGGGTGAGAAGCAACGAACTGGGCAGCTTCAACTTTACGAAGCAATTCGTCTGCATTACGGCCGATACCGTTATCGTGGATTTCGGCAATCTTGATCTTTCCCTCGGGATTTACCAGGAACGTACCGCGATAAGCCATACCCTCTTCTTCAATCATCACACCGAATGCACGGCTTAAAGCCCCTGTCGGGTCTGCCAGCATCGGATATTTGATCTTACGGATCGTTTCGGAAGCATCATGCCATGCTTTGTGTACAAAGTGCGAGTCTGTACTTACGGAATATACTTCGACACCCATCTCCTGAAATTTGCCGTACTTGTCAGCCATATCGACCAATTCGGTCGGACATACGAACGTAAAGTCGGCAGGATAGAAGAAAAAGATGGCCCATTTGCCCTTGATATCTTCGCTACTTACTGTCTTGAAACTACCATTCTGAAAAGCTTGAACTTTGAATTCGGGTACTTGTGAATTGATAATTGGTTCCATGATTTTTACTATTTAATTTGTTACTACTATTTTTTGTTTACCCTACAAAGGTAAATCGTAAGATACTGATTGAAAGAATTTTTCAAATTGATAATTTTTATCTGCCGATAGACGGATTTCTATCTGCAAGCATACTTATCTACTATGACAATAGGAAGCAAAGTAATGTTTTCCGGAACAATAAAAATATACCTAATTGTAGGTAAAATACCTTTCGATCATACCATGTGATTCTTTAATTGTTAACTTTGGATGTTAACTTAAAAATATTCGAAGATGAGAAGAGCTAGTTTGTATAATACATTTTCAGCAAGTCTATTGCTCGTTTGCAACGCATGTCTTTCTTCATGTGTCTCACAAATACCCCTTACAAAGGAAAAACCGGTAAACAATTCCACTTATCAAGTCGAATATCTGTTCGAACACGAAGGGTGTAAGGTCTATCGTTTCATGGATATGGGACATTACATCTATTTCACCAACTGCGAGGGAGATGTTACCAGTATTGAAAGCGACAGTGTCCGCACAGTCAACCGGATCAGCCGTAAACCGATCATCATCAAAGAGCAGACACTCGATTAGGCTTATACGGTTATCCCGTGTTTCATAAAGATCGCTTTCGCATTGGCCAGACGCTCTGCTGAAAGCGGTTCCACACCTTTCAGCTTATAGTCCAGGCCTTGTGCCTCATATTTGTAAGCTCCCATTGTATGATAAGGCAGAAGTTCGGCTTTCTGGACCACGTTATATGAACTGATATATTCGGCCAGCTTGCTCAAGGCTTCATCATCGTCCGTCAGGCCGGGCACGATCACGTGGCGAATCCATACAGGGATGCCGCGTTTCTCCAGTTCATCAAGAAAGCGTAAAGTATTATCGAGTTTTACGGCCGTCAAACGGGGATGAAGACCGGCGTCGATCGTCTTGATATCTAACAGAACCAGATCGACCTGTTCGAGCACCTCCAATGCTTTACCGGAACAGATATAGCCGGAAGTGTCCAACGCCGTATGAATACCGTTCTCACGGCAAAGGCGGAAAAACTCTTTAAGGAATTCAGGTTGTAACAAAGGCTCGCCACCGGTCACGGTAACACCACCTTTAGCGATAAAATTCTTATAGCGCAGCACTTCGGCAAGCAACGCTTCAGGTTCCAGCAGATAAGGCGTTTCACGCTTTACCTCCCAAGTATCCGGATTGTGGCAATACAGACAACGAAGCGGACATCCCTGCATAAAAACGACAAAGCGAATTCCGGGACCGTCAACGGTCCCGAAACTCTCTAAAGAATGTATACGCCCCAACATATTAATCAATGGACAATTATAAACTGTTGTTGATGGTGCGCGAGATAACGTCGAGTTGCTGTTCGCGTGTCAGCTTAACGAAGTTGACGGCATAGCCCGAAACACGGATCGTAAGCTGCGGGTATTTCTCCGGATGTTCCATCGCATCTAACAGCAAGTCTTTATCGAATACGTTCACATTCAGATGCTGGCCGCCATCGGGCGTGAAATAACCATCTAAGAGGCTCACTAAGTTGTTCACCTGGATATCGCGTTCCTTACCCAACGTTGCAGGAGAAACGGCGAATGTATAGGAAATACCGTCATGCGCATGCTGAAAAGGCAGTTTGGCTACAGAAGCCAAAGCGGCGACAGCCCCTTTCGTATCGCGTCCGTTCATCGGGTTGGCTCCCGGAGCAAACGGCGTACCGCCCGGACGGCCGTCGGGAGTCGTTCCGGTTTTCTTTCCGTAGACCACGTTTGATGTGATCGTCAGGATAGATTGTGTCGGAGTTGCCTTGCGGTATGTCTGATGCTGGCGCAGATATTCCATAAACTTCTCGGTAATGTCGACAGCAATACTGTCCGTGCGGTCGTCATTGTTTCCGAAAGGTACATATTCGCCTTCGCGTTCGAAGTCGACAGCCAAACCACGTTCGTCACGGATCACTTTCACTTTCGTATCACGGATGGCAGCCAGCGAGTCGGCGACGATAGAAAGGCCGGCGATACCGGTTGCGCGAATACGTTCCACATCTCCGTCATGAAGCCCCATCTCGAATGCTTCATACGCATATTTGTCGTGCATGTAGTGAATGATCTTCAGTGCATTGACATAGACTTTTGCCAACCAGCGCATCATCTGCTCGTATTTCTCCATCACTTCGTTGTAATCCAGATACTCGCTGGTGATCGGTTCGAAACGGGGAGCCACCTGCACACCCGATTTCTCGTCACGTCCGCCATTGATCGCATACAACAAGCATTTTGCCAGGTTGGCACGAGCTCCGAAATACTGCATCTGCTTGCCGATTTTCATCGGAGACACACAGCAGGCGATACCGTAATCGTCGCCATAGTCCGGACGCATCAGATCGTCGTTCTCGTACTGGATGGCAGAGGTATCGATCGATACTTTTGCGCAGAAGTTTTTCCAGTTATCCGGAGCATTGTTGAACCAAAGCACCGTCAGGTTGGGTTCGGGTGCCGGGCCGAGGTTATACAAGGTATGCAGATAACGGTAAGATGTCTTTGTCACCAGCGAACGGCCGTCAACACCTTGTCCGCCCAGCGATTCAGTCACCCAAACAGGGTCGCCGGAGAACAGGTCGTTGTATTCCGGAGTACGCAGGAAACGGACAATACGCAGTTTGATAATAAACTGGTCGATCAATTCCTGTGCCTCTTCTTCCGTCAGCTTACCTTCGCAAATATCTTTTTCGATATAGATATCGAGGAAAGTAGAAGTACGTCCGAGAGACATGGCTGCTCCATCCTGATCCTTTACGGCTGCCAGGTAAGCCAGATACAAGAACTGCACGGCTTCGCGGGCATCCTTTGCCGGACGTGTCACATCGAAACCATAACCGGCACACATTCTCTCAAATGCTTTCAGCGCTTTGATCTGCTCCGTTATCTCCTCGCGGCTCTGAATGATTTCTTCTGTCAGTTCCTGTATATCGAGACGTTTCTGGAAACGTTTCTTTTCTTCGATCAGGATCTGGGTTCCGTACAGAGGTACACGACGGTAATCACCGATGATACGTCCGCGTCCGTAGGCATCAGGCAACCCGGTAATGATGGCGGAACGACGTGCCGCAATCATCTCGTCTGTATAGGCTGAAAAAACGCCTTCGTTGTGCGTCTTTCTGTATTTGGTGAAGATTTCTTTTGTCATCGGATCCAGATGATAGCCATAGGCTTCCAGACTGTTTTCGACCATGCGGATACCGCCTTTCGGGAAGATACCGCGCTTCAACGGGGCGTCTGTCTGCAAGCCGACGATTACTTCGTTTTCCTTATCGATGTAACCGGGTCCGTATGTGTCAATCCCCTGGGGAAGCTTCGTTTCGGCATCATATACTCCTTTCTCCCTTTCAACCTTAAACATCTCGGTTAGTTTGTTCCACACTTTCTTCGTTTTCTCCGAAGAGGGTACGAGGAACGTATCGTCTCCGTTATAAGGTTTGTAATTGTTCTGGATAAAGTCTCTTACATTGATCTCCTTTTTCCAGGTTTCTCCTTTGAACTGCGCCCAGTTCTCGTTTTCAAACTTCATAAGCTTATCTTGTCTATTTCGGTTTAGGCACGCAAAGATACGTCTTTTCCCCCTATCTGAAAAGGATTGTAAAGGACGAGGAATGTTAAACCGGAGAAAATACCTACAAATAGGGATAAGGGGAATAAAAACGAAGCCCCGGCAGTACGAATACCGCCGGGGCCTGTTTTTTGTCTGCCATCCGGTCTTCACAGAGGGAAAAGCAGTAGAACTTTTAATTTCATTACTTTAGTATTATTAATATTAAATCCAACCGCTTGTTCGCCTGTCGCAGGGTAATTGAAACCATAGATCAAGAAAACCTCTTACATACGGTTTCACGCAGGTTGTCTAGAATTATTTGATTATAAAATGTCATTGTGCCTGTGTAAGGGTGGTTCACTAACCACCCTTACGATAGACAGTATTGTTTTTTTAGTATCAATCGTTACTTAACGATAGCTTTTACAGCAGCTTCGCCTTCAACAGCTACAACTACTACGCCTGCCGGAGCAGCGATAGTTGCGTTGTCAGAAGAAACGACAGTGTTAGCTACTACCTGACCTAAGATGTTGCTGATAACAACTTTCTTACCGGCAGCGCCTGCGATTGTTACGTTACCTTCGCCAGCGATCACTTTCACTTCAGATGTTGCGATGCCTTCGTTGGCTGTAGGAGCAGAAGTTACTTCGATTACAAATGCTTCAGCTTCCTTAGCATCTGTACCGTAAACCAAGTTACCGTTGATTACATATACATAGTTACCATTAGCTTTCAGTACATAGTCACCGTCTTCGTTTTCAGTAACTTTGAACTTGAAGTCTTCGATATCCTTGCCAGTATACTTTTCATCGGCGATAACCAAAGTGTCTTCACCAGACAGACGTTCAGCGTCTACAAATTTGATACGTTCTACACTCTTGTAGTAAAGATTTTCATCAGCAGTAAGTTCTGCATATTCTTTCTTGCTGATTTCATCATTAGCATAAGCCTTATCAACAATTTCTTTAAACTTCTTAGCAGTTGTCATCATCTTGCCAGCGTAAGAAATGAAGAACTTCGGAGTTGCATAACCTTCAGCATTTACAGAGTCAACCCACAAAGCAGCTGTTTCTTTAGCCAATACTGCGTTGTTATTTTCGTCAGAAGCGATGAAGCCAATGCTATTAGTAGCTTCGAATGTCATGTGCTTGCTGTCAGCAGCCAAAGAAGGAGCAGCATCCAAGTCTATGATTTCGAACGGAGTAGAGTTAGTAAAGTCAGTTGTTTCTGCTACTAATTCCTCAGAACCATTGATTACACCGTATTCTTTTACTTCATCAGCAGTAGCGCCATATACGATAGCGTATGTACCTTTACCATTTTCTTTCAAGAAGAACTCGATGTCATCCTTAGCCATCTTCCAAGCTGTTCCCAAACCTAATTCATCAGCATTGATTGCATATGAATAAGCCAGACGAACTGTATCAGCCGGCAGGATACCTTTTTCTTCATTACCTTTGCCATTCAGTTCAACCCATTTTTCACCGTCATAATATTTGTAGTTGGCAGTAACAGCCTGTGCTTTTTCGTTACGGATCAATTCCCATTCAGAACCAGCATGAGGAACAACAGTTACAACATCTCCTTCTACACCAGCTTTCAAATACAGATCTGAACCGGCTTCTTCGTTAGCATATTCACCTGTTGTTACAAAGGCGAACTTCTGATTGATGTCAGACAATGTACTGTAGTAGCCGTTCAGCTTGTCATAATCTTCAACTTTCGTCAAAGTGATTGTTTCAAGACCAGACAAACCTAAATCAGAAGCAAATACTGTGTAAGTATTTTCACCTTCTGCTTCATATAGACGGATATTGTCTTGTACAAAACCCGGTTTCTGAACATTGATCAACTTAATTGTGTTAGCAGCTGAACCCGCAGCAACCAACCACTGCCCCTGTGGCTGATCGAAGTCAGCTTCAGAAACTTTATCATACCAACGTGCGCCAGTGAAATCATTCTTCAACCCCAGTGCAGAAGAATTCTTCTTGTCTGCAACTTTGGCAGTTACATTTACAATCAACATTCTTTCGTTGGCAACTTCAGTATTAGCGACACGTGTACCCTTGCCTACTGTAACCCCCATGAAAGTAGAATGGCAGTCATATTCGACAGAAGCCAACTGACGAGTTGTTTCATCATTTGTCACTTTACCGAAAGTCACATCTTTGTTGTCCAGGTCACCAACTTTTACTTTCTGAACTAATGCATATTTACCATCTCCGATGTTTGTTTCGTTCTCTTCAGCATAGAATACAGTGTTCTTGTCGTCAATTTTCTTGTCTTTAATCGCTTTAGCAGTCATTTTTGCATAGCGATAACCGATTGCGTTGGCAGCCAACTCTGAGTTGGAAACACGTTCGTTTGCTAAAACTACATATTCATCGTCTTTTGTATCTTTTGTGCCTTTGTTGTCAACCAACTTGAAACCCAAATTATCATTGGCGATTTTTTCTACGCTTACATTTTCAAACACATCCATGTCATCCAATGTTTCCGGGAACTCGATTGTGAAGTTTTCGCCAAACTTGCTCGCAAAAGCTTCTGCTGTAATTTGGTCGTTGTAGATTTCGTAGAGAGCTACCTTCTTCTTGATAACGGAAGTAGATCCATCCGTATGATGCTCAGAACTTTGTAATAAAGCCAATGACCAATCTGCTGTGCCATCGTTCTTCAGTCCTAAAAAATACGGTTCTTTTTCATCAGAAAGCACAGCTTGCAAATTGCCGTTTGCTGCAACAGTAAACCAACGAAACGACTTTGTTTCATCGTTTGCCTCTTTTTTGGCAGCTAAAGCATAAGCTCCATCTTTCTTTTCAAAAGCCAGATACTGTTCTCCTTCAATATTTTTGAAAGCATAATGTGTAACAGTTCCAACCTTTTTAGTTTCAACAGTCCATTGTGCAGCAGCAACAGGATTTGCAGCCGTAATATCAGCACCATTCACTAATCCTTGCAAAGAAAAAGCCTGCAAGTAATCTGTCGGACTCACAAAATGCACCCCTGCCAAATAATAAGCGCGGCTTGCTTGTGCATCCTTCCATTCAACATTACGCCCCTCCAACTGTGCGAAAGCTGAACTAAAAGAACCGGCTACCAAAGCGGCAGCCAAAAGAGTAGAAAATCTCTTGTTCATAATCTAAAATGTTTAATTAATAATAATATGTATATTGAATATCGTTCTTACTTCCTGTTTAACAGGTTTTTACCAAATTCCTGTATTTTGACGAGAGAAAACGTACGTTTTTTTTAGTCATTTTTGAGGGGCTTTCGGGAGGGTTTGTGTTGGAAAGCTGGTTTTTCGTACTTGTTAAGCTATCTGATTGATAAGAAAGAATATAGAAAAGGAAAAATAATTGGAAGAAAGGATTGCAGGTTCAAAAAGTAGTTGTATTTTTGTGCAGTGAAAATGGCGAAAGAAAACGTACGTTTTTTCGCTATTTTTCTTCTTATACCCATATACTTCTTATTAGCAATGACTTACATTGAAAAAAGTGCCTAAAGCCATATAAAAAAAGAGCTGTTTTCAACCGCTCGCCAAACTTTTTTACATCTTCATCAAAACAAAGATAATCAATCACCTATAAGATTAACTCCCTTTATTCACATTGGAGGGGAAAAACGGCAAAAACAGCAGGTTTCGTAATTTCATCTTGGAAAAGCTCCCCCTTCTGTTAAAGATATACAAAATACGGAGTATTGGTTGCTTAGCTCAATAACAGCTTCAAGACTTGCAAAACCTTACATTATTATGTATCTTTACATCAACGTCCGTCACAGACGGATCAAACAACTATAATACATTAATGGAATATATGAAAGAAAAAATCGACTCCTCCGACATCCCCACCTCCTATCTGCTCTGCATGAAACAAGATTGCCCCAAAGCCACTACTTGCTTGAGGAGAATCGCAGAACAACAGATCGGCGACGAAGTCAAACTGTGGCACGTCATCAGCCCTAAATACCAAGAGAAGCAAACCGACCGATGTGCTTATTTCCGCCCTGCCGATAAACTGACCTATGCGCTCGGTTTCATCGGGATGCTGGACCGGATGCCCTACAAACTGATGCAGGAAGCCATTTGCAAGCTGATGAGACGGTTCGGACGCAGGACTTACTACCGCGTGCGAAAAGGCGAACGCCCGCTCTCGCCGGACGAACAAAAAAGCATGTTGAACATACTGAAACAGTGCGGTATCAACGATCCCGGAAAGTTCGATGCCTACTTCGAGGCATACGACTGGTAAGTTCACATGACGCTACTTGCCTACGTATTGGTTGTGCCATACCTATGTAACGACCGTTTCCTCGGCATGAAACGGTTGTGCCAAGCTTATGTAACAGGCGTTTCCTACTCAGGAAACAGTTGTGCCAAGCCGATGTAATTGTTTTGGCACAGCCGGAGCAGCAAACATACCCTTGCGGGAACAAGTCCAAGACTCGACGCCGAACAGATTCCGGACAGAAGCGAATGGGAAACGGAAACATAAAAAAGAAGCCTCTCTTCACAGAGAGGCTTCTTTTTTATACCGAAAATAACCAATAAAAACTTTTCGATATAGTTAATCATCTTATATGCTTACATAATTGACAAAAGGTTTTGATATAGCGATTATACTAATAGTGTTACTTTCTTAATGACATTGCAAAGATACGGGTACTTCCCACCTCCTACAATACCTATATGTGAGTAAAAAAACGTCTTTTACTACCTAATCAAGGTGATATTCAGGCGCAATACCTACAAATGGGTAACATCGGAACCTTTTTACCTACTAATTGCGATTGCACACCGTTGACAGCCCCTCTAATTTTGCCAAAAATTAAAAAACGCAATGAAAAGGTTAACTAATTTATTAGCAATCACTCTACTCACCTCTTGTGTAACGGCATTTGCACAGGAACAAGAAGAAACAACGACAGAAAAATCCGCAGTGGAACAATCCGCAGACATTTATGCAGCCGGATATAACAAGTTCCGCTTCGGCGGATATGGGGAGATCCTCGCAAACTTTATGGACTACGGCATCAACCGTTTCCGGGGTACGGACAACGGAAGCAAGAAAGACCATCGCAATTCGATCTCCATACCCCGTTTTGTCTTGGCCTTCGATTACAAATTCAATTCCCAATGGGTATTAGGAGCAGAAATAGAATTTGAGGCTGGAGGTACGGGAAGTGCCTATGAGATAGAAAACACAGAAAACGGAGAATACGAAATGGAAGTTGAAAAAGGCGGTGAAGTTGCTTTGGAACAATTCCACATCACACGTCTTATCCATCCGGCCTTCAATGTCCGTGCCGGTCATTTGATCGTCCCGGTCGGTTTGACCAACGAGCATCACGAGCCGATCAACTTCTTCGGAACTTCTCGTCCGGAAGGCGAAACGACCATCCTTCCTTCTACCTGGCACGAAAACGGTATCGAAGTGTTCGGTACGTTCGGCCGAGGCTACACACGTTTCAACTACCAGGCTTTGGTCGTTGCCGGATTGAACGCCAACGGGTTCGACCGCAATACATGGGTTGCCGGCGGCAAGCAGGGACTATTCGAAACAGACAACTTCACCTCACCGGGCTATGTGGCCCGCCTGAACTATTTAGGAGTACCGGGATTGAAAATAGGCGGTTCCTTCTACTATTGCCACAATACGGGAGCCAATTCCGACAAACCGGAAACATACGTCAAATATGGAAACATACCTTTGCGCATCTATACGGCTGACCTGCAATACAAAAACAAATATGTCACCGCACGCGCAAACATGATATACGGCAACCTGAGCAAAGCCGACGACCTCAGCAGTGTCAACAACCACCAAAGCGGCGGTTCTCCTTATACACAGACAACCCCGATCGCCAAACGTGCGGTCAGCTACGGTGGTGAAGTGGGGTTCAACCTGCGTGCGGTTTGTAAAGACAATATGAGCGTACCCGTAATCTATCCGTTCGTCCGCTACGAATACTACAACCCACAGGAAAAAGGCGAAGGCAAGCACACGATGGATTTACGCAACAAAGTAAGCATGTGGACAGCCGGAGCCAATTGGTATGCTTTACCTAATCTTGTCGTGAAAGCAGACTATACAACACGCAAAATCGGAGGCGGCAAATATAACAGCGAAAACGAATTCAGCTTGGCTATCGCCTATATCGGCTGGTTCCTCAGCAAATAAAAACAATATAAACAAATTAATAACTTATCAATAAAAATGAAAAAGAAAAATTATTTCTATCTGGCAGCCTTATCGCTCGCCATGACATTCTCGATGGGAGCATGTAGCGACAACAACGACCCCAATCCGGATGGTGGCGGAAAAGATCCGGTCAACCTGGATTACAGTTCTGAAAACGCCAGTGCATGGGGTAACTATATGTATAACGTTGCAATGTTGCTGAACGACGATGCAACCATGCTCTACAATTCTTGGGTAACCGACTACGTCGATGAGCAGGGTTCACACGGCCCATATGCCACGATTTTCAAAGACCAGACTGCCGGAGCTTACCAAAGCCCGCTCTCGTGTATCGAGGAAATGATCGAAAGCGGTATGTGGAACATCGCCAACGAAGTAGGTGACGCCAAGATCAAGGACCCGTATACCAAATATACCAGCGGTGACAAGGAAGGCGGTCTCTATGCCGTCGAATCATGGTATAGCTGGCATTCGCGCGACGACTATACGAACAATATCTTCTCCATCCGTAACACATACTACGGCCGCATCGACGACAACGACGTGTCCAAAGTAGACGGAAACCTGAGTGCATTCAACTCTTACAAAGATTTCGACGATGAAGGAGACATCGCAGAACACTCGCTTTCAAAACTGATCGCTTCAACCAACCCGGCTCTCGACGAAGAAATCAAAACGCTGATTTTCGCTTCTGCAAAGGCGATCCAGGCTATTCCGCAACCGTTCCGCAACAACATCGACAGCGAAGAGTCCGTTGCCGCAATGAACACTTGCATGGAACTGGCCAACCTGTTGTTAAATGAAGTAAAACCGTATGTAAACCAAACATTCGGCGATCCTGAATACGACGATGACCTTGATGCAATAGCCGAACAGTTTGTCGATGCGGTCGTTCTTCCTACTTATAAAGACTTGCAGGAAAAGAACAAGCTTTTGCTGGATGCGGTAAACCAGTTCAGACAAAACCCAAGCAACGACAACTTCGAAAAGGCCTGCAATTTATGGATCACGGCACGCGAACCGTGGGAAAAGAGCGAAGCTTTCCTTATCGGTCCGGTCGCCAACTTAGGTCTGGACCCCAACATGGACAGCTGGCCTTTGGACCAGAACGGTATCGTACAGGTATTGAATTCACAAAACTGGGATGACCTGGAATGGAGCGGAAACTTTGACGAAGAAGATGAAGCCATCGGAGCCGCACAGAGCGTACGTGGTTACCATACATTGGAATATCTCCTATTCAAAGACGGGCAGCCCCGCACTGTCGATGGAGCAAAATAAACATGCCTCTGAGACATAAAACTTGATAATAGATCATGACAAACCTTGAAACAGCAGACAAATGCCCGCTGTTTCAGGGTTTCAGAGTAATTACACAATGCGACTCGCGTTATTCGGAAATAAATTCAGAAAACCAATAAAATGATATGAAGCAATCTTACCTGTTAACATCCTCGCTATTCCTGCTCTTTGCATGCGCAGCTTGTGAAGAGGACGATAAAATGGATATGGATAAAATAGATGTCCCGAACGGATATGCGCTGTCAGCAGGGACTTCAACGATTTTCCTAAACTCATCGGTCGCCTACGATACGAACGCCGACTGGATAACAGGAGCCAACTCGATCCGTTTCAACAACGGCGACGGTCTCTACGACGATGTACGCACCAGCAACAATGGCGACGGAGGCGGTCTCGGACCTGTTTATGCCGGCTATTCCTGCGGCAGTTGCCATCGCAACGCAGGAAGGACCAAACCGACATTGTGGGAAAATGGCGGATCGGGCAACTACGGTTTCTCTTCCATGCTGGTCTATATCTCCCGCCGCAACGGTGCTTTCTTCCGCGACTACGGACGTGTATTGCACGACCAAGCCATCTACGGCGTCAAACCGGAAGGTAAGTTGTCCGTCACATACGACAAGCAGACTTTTTCCTTCCCCGACGGAGAGACTTACGAACTATGCAAACCCAATTACACGATAACCGAATGGTATAAAGACAGTATCGCCCCGGAAGATTTGTTCTGCACCGTACGCATCCCGTTACGCCACGTCGGTATGGGACAGATGATGGCAATCGACCGCAGGGAAATCGAAGCGCTCGCTGCCAAAAGCAATTATCCGGAATATGGTATCAGCGGACGTTGCAACTATATCACCGAGAAGGGTGTCACCGGTGTCGGCCTTTCAGGAAACAAGGCACAGCATCTTGACCTGACCGTCGAACTGGGCTTTTCAAGCGATATGGGCGTGACAAACAGCCGCTATCCGGAAGAGATTTGCGAAGGGCAGGCTCAGATCAACC
The DNA here is from genome assembly GCF_019041495.1 of Parabacteroides sp. MSK.9.14. Lineage (NCBI taxonomy): Bacteria > Pseudomonadati > Bacteroidota > Bacteroidia > Bacteroidales > Tannerellaceae > Parabacteroides > Parabacteroides sp. MSK.9.14. The sequence continues at coordinate 29,866 of NZ_JAHPXO010000020.1, read as the reverse complement.
AAGGCAGCATGATGGGACTCTCGTACGACCAGCTCGACATATCGACCGCCGATATGGAAGATGTGGACCTTTACATGCAAAGCCTCGGCGTACCGGCACGGCGCAACATAAACGACCCTCAGGTCATCTTAGGAGAACAAAAGTTTTACGAAGCGAAATGCCATCTCTGCCACGTCACTACGCTGCACACGCAAGCGGGCGGTTCCACACTGCTCAACGGCACACGTTTGCCATGGCTCGGCGGACAGACCATACATCCTTATTCTGATTTCCTACTGCATGACATGGGGTCGGAGATCATGGGAGTCGGGTTGAACGACAATTATGTCAGCGGCCTGGCACGAGGAAACGAATGGCGTACTACGCCGCTTTGGGGTATCGGGCTGCAGGAGAAAGTCAACGGTCATACCTATTTCCTTCATGACGGACGCGCCCGCAACCTGACCGAAGCCATCATGTGGCATGGAGGCGAAGGGGAAGCCTCCAAAAATTTATTCAAACAAATGAGCAAGGAAGAGCGTGAGGCAGTGATCGCATTCCTCAACTCCTTATAATTTATCCATAAGACAAACTAAAATGAAACAACTGATAATCACAATTGCAGCATTATTACTATTGCCGTTGGCCGTCATGGCCCAATATGAGGAAGATACGGAAAACGGTGTCGTATCACTAAACGGCAAAGAAGGTTTTACAATCGCTACCAAGAAGGGGGATTTCGTTTTCAAACCTTATATGTTGGTACAGACCAGTGCTAACATCAACTACTACGACGATGAAGGGCTGGACCCGGCCTACAATCAGGACAATATACACAACAGCGGTTTCTCGATCCCTTATGCCATCCTCGGTTTCACGGGCAAGGCATTCGACCGGGTGACATTCAACCTCTCCATCAATGCTGCCGGAAACGGAGGAAACATCCTTCAACAGGCTTGGTTCGACGTAGAGATAAAAAAGAGTTTTGCCATACGTGTTGGCAAGTTCAAGACTCCGTTCTCGCACGCTTACCTGACTACGCTGGGCGAGACGTTAATGCCGACACTGCCGACATCGCTCACCTCATCCGTTATCCTGCCTTATTCTCTTAATGCCGTGACACCGAACATCGGCATGGGATTCGACCTCGGAGTGGAAGTGCACGGATTGGTAAAGGATAAGTTCGGCTACGAAGTTGGGATTTTCAACGGAACGGGAAGCTCCGTCAACGTGGCATCCAAAACGTTCAGCGACGACTGGCATATCCCGTCATTGTTGTATGCCGGCCGCATCACGTACATGCCGAAAGGAGTTATGCCGTCCAACCAGGGCAGCCCGAACCGTTTGAAGGAAGATAAGATGCTGTTCGGTCTTTCCACTTCATTGAATGTGGAGAGCGAAAGCGAAAGTACGAACGATTTCCGGGCAGGAGCAGAATTCGCCATGTTGAAGAATCGCCTGTATCTCGGCGCTGAAATCTATTATATGAATGTAGGGTTTACCAAACGGCAGAAAATTGACGAGAGCTATAACTATTTAGGGGGGTACGTGCAAGGCGGTTATTTCGTTACCAACAAACTACAAGCGACAGCCCGTTATGACTTCTTCAACCGCAACGGATTGGACACAAACGGTTTTCTGAATATGCCGGCCGTCGGATTTAACTATTTCTTCACCAGCTGCAACTTGAAACTGCAAGCCATGTATCAGTTCATCGGACGTACCGGACATGACACGCAGCTTGACCGCGACAACGACGACTTAGGATTAGCCATGCATTCCGGAACCGTCTTACTTCAGTACACTTTCTAATCGTAACGTCATGAAAAGAGAAGTTTATTCATTCATCTCCGGGCTATTGCTCTTTTCCTGTCTTGCCATCTCCTGCGACGATGGCAAGATATATGATGAAAACAATCAGACGGAAAGGGAAGGAGGAACAGTGAAGTTAACCGCCCAAATCAACGGGATAGATTCCTGGCCAGGCGGTTACAGCGTCGTACTGGCCGGATTCACCCCTGACAATGCTTTCGCACAAACGGCAAAAGGGATTAGCCAGACAGCCGACGGGACGATAAACATGGTCTTGGCCGGTATTCCCAGTGAAGTCACACAGATCGAAGTTTGTGTCATCAACAAACTACGCAAAAGGATTGCCAGTTTCTATACCGCCGACTACACGGAACAGGCGGATACCATACGGCTGGATGCCGGAAAGTTGGATGCCGGCATGTTCAACAGTATCCAAACCGAAATTTTCAATCGTTCCTGTACGGCTTGCCATGGAGGAAGTACGGAACCTGCTGCCGGACTGTACCTCACGGAAGGCAAAAGTTACAAAGCCTTAGTCGATGTCGTAGCTGATAAAAGCGAGGAAGGGCTGAAACTGGTCAAGCCGGGAAGCGCGGAGGAAAGTTTCCTGCACGTCATCTTGCACGAGAACATTGTCAAGTACGATCATACCAACGTCATCACGACATCCAGCACTCTGACGTTGCTCGACGATTGGATCAATAACGGAGCTAAAGAATAAGAAAGCACATATTACATGGATTATATCAAAAAGACATACACAGACAAAGCTATCGAAGTTCAAATTTCTTCCTTTGCCGGGAAAGGTGGGGTTACCGAATATCACGTTCTACTCACTATTACAGACCGGACATTGCCGTTTTCCGGACAACTACAGAACATCCAACGGGCCTATGTGGCAGTTATCCAAGAGGTGTTACCTGACGATGCGACTGCCGTCTTCCGGCGCTATTTCCTGAGCGACGCTGCCAACCAGGCCGACTTGGTGATGGTTTGGGAATGCGAAAATTCCTATTGCCCTCTTTCCATCGTGGAGCAAGCTCCACTAAACGGGAGCAAAATAGCCATGTGGACTTGGTTTCAGACCGGTATCACTGTCGAAACGACCAAAAACGGAATGTCGAAAGCCAAACACAACCGTTATACACAATACTGGACCGGGGGCTCTTGCAATAGGGCTTCCAACTCCGAGTACCAGACACGGCTTTTGCTGAACGATTACGTCTTGCAACTGACCGAGCAAGGATGCAAGTTGGCAAACGATTGCATCCGTACCTGGTTCTTCGTTCAAAACGTGGATGTCAACTATGCCGGCGTCGTCAAGGCCCGCAAAGAGGTTTTCATCACGCAAGACCTGACGGAAAAGACCCATTATATTTCCAGTACGGGAATAGAAGGACGCCATGCCGATCCGAACGTTTTTGTCCAGATGGATACTTATGCCGTAAAAGGCTTGCAGACCGGACAAATCCAGTTCCTCTATGCTCCCACCCACCTGAATCCGACATACGAATACGGAGTGACTTTCGAGCGGGGGACAGCTGTAACCTATGGCGACCGGAAACAAATCTTCATTTCCGGAACCGCGAGTATCGACAATCAAGGCGAGATCATGTATCCGGGGGATATCCTGAAGCAGACGGAACGCATGCTGGAAAACATCGACACCTTGCTACAGGAGGCGGGAGGCGGATTGCAAGACATCATGCAGGCAATCGTCTACTTGCGCGACCCGGCCGACTATGTCGTGGTCAAGCAATATATCGAAAGCCGGTATCCGTCGTTTCTCCACCTGATCGTACATGCTCCCGTATGTCGTCCGGGCTGGCTGATCGAAACGGAATGCATAGCTGTCATACCGGCGGATGCACCTCAATATGCATACTTATAATAATCTACTATACAAATGATAAAAGATATGGGAAACATGAAGAACGGAAAATACAGGGAAACAAGCAAGATGAGTGACCTGATATGCGAGAATTATCCGATGGTCCTTGTGATGAGCCGCTTCGGTATCGACCTGGGGTTCGGAGAGAAAAACATCGGGGAAGTATGCCGGCAGAATAAGATCGACACATATACATTCCTGACTGTCGTCAACTTTCTGACGGAAACGGAGACAATCCCGGCAGCGGAGGTCCATAAAGATATCTCCATCTCTTCGCTTATCACTTATCTGCATAATGCACACGACTATTTCCTGAACTTCCGTCTTCCCCATATCCGCCACAAACTGACAGAGGCGATCGTGAGCTGCCCGAAAGATGTGGCCTTCGTGATCCGCCGCTTTTTCGACGAATATGCCGAAGAGGTACACAAACATATGTCGTACGAAGAGAAAACCGTCTTCCCGTATGTCCGCAATTTGCTGGAAGGAAAGAAAGACCCGAAATATAACATCACCATCTTCCGCAAACGGCATGACCAGATCGAGATGAAAATCACGGAACTGAAGAACCTGATCCTGAAGTATTATCCGGGACCGGACAGTAACTTGCTCAACAGCGTCCTGTTCGATATTTTCGCAACAGAACAAGACCTTGCCTCTCATAACCGGGTAGAAGACTACATCTTCGTACCTGCTATTCTGTCTTTAGAAAAACAATAAAACCACTTGCCATGTCCACTAACATTAAAATAACGATAGCCGAATCATCCTCCATCATCCGGTGCGGACTGGAAACACTGCTGAAACGCTTACCTGGATTCCGTATCCAGATATCCGAAATAACAGCAGCAGACTGTCTGACAGAGGGCTTACGCATTTATAAGCCGGACATCCTGATCGTAAATCCTTCCATTCCGGGAAACTTCAACCTACAACATCTGAAAGACGAATGCGGCTGCCCGGATATGAAATGTTTTGCCCTTCAATATAATATAAACGACCCGTTTCTGCTTCGCTCCTATGACGATCAGATATCAATATACGATAATGCCGATGAGTTGAAAAATAAATTGGAACGCCTCAACACCGAAGAAGTTCCGTCCGAAGAAGGGGAAAACGAGGACCAGCAGACACTGAGTAGCAGGGAAAAAGAGATTGTCGTCTGTGTGGTAAAAGGCATGACAAACCGAGAGATTGCAGACAGGTTATACCTATCCACCCACACCGTTATTACCCACCGCCGGAACATCGCCCGAAAATTGCAAGTACACAGTGCCAGCGGCTTGACTGTCTATGCCATCGTAAACAAATTGATAGAGTTGAAGGACTTGAACGGCTAACAAACAGTACCGTTCCTTACTTTATTAAGTAATTTTCAACTCTCAATTTTCTGATTTCAATTAAATAGCCTTATTTTTACGATCTATACTACAAAAACACAATATAAATATGAACCTGATAAGGAAAACATACGACACGACGGAGGTGCAAATCACCTCCTTTCAATCCACCAAAGGCATAACGGAATACCATATCTTCTTCCAACAGACGAACTGCCTGGAGGATTTTCACACTCAGTTACAGCACATACAAGATGTTTACGCCCGTTCAGTGGAAGAGCTGCCGGGTAATCCGGTCGCTATTTTCCGGCGTTATTTTCTGAGTGACGTAACCAACCAGACAGATGAACTGATGAAACGGGAACGGCTTTCCCCCTATTGCGCACTATCAATCGTACAGCAGGCTCCGATGAACGGCACGAAGATTGCATTGTGGGCTTGGCTGCAGACTGGTGTACAGACACAGGTGTTGTCAAATGGGTTGTTTGAGGCGCGTCACGGTGCATATGGCCAGCTTTTAGGTGCCAACCAGTGCAACAGGGCGGCCAATTCGGAATACCAGACCCGCCTGATCTTCCGCGATTATATCCTGCAACTGACGGAAGCCAATTGTACACTGGCGGCCAACTGCCTGCGCACGTGGATTTTCGTACAGAATGTAGACGTGAATTATCCGGGTGTGGTAAAAGCCCGCAAAGAAGTGTTCGCGACACAAAACCTGACAGAAGAAACTCATTTCATCGCCAGTACGGGAATCGAGGGACGCTATTTCGACCCGATGGTATTCGTGACAATGGACACATATGCTGTTTCCGGTATCTGCCCCGGACAAATCCGCTATCTATATGCACCAGAACACCTGAACCGCACATATGAATACGGCGTTACGTTCGAACGAGGCACAGCTGTCACATACGGCGACCGCCGCCATGTCTTTATCTCCGGCACGGCAAGCATCGACCGATACGGAGAAATCGTGCATGCTGGCGATGTCATAAAACAAACTTCCCGCATGATTGAGAATATCGAAGCCCTGCTGAAAGAAGCGGACGCCACTTTGAATGACATCATGCAAGCTGTAATCTATATCCGCGATACGGCGGATTATGCGCGGGTCAAACGTTATATAGACGAACATCATCCCAGCCTCCCTTATATCATCGTACGTGCTCCGGTTTGCCGAACCGGCTGGCTGGTCGAAATGGAATGTACAGCGGTGACAGCCAAAGGAGATGAACGGTTTGCGGCACTTTAGCCATTTGGGCAGAATCCTTTTATCATAATAACAACGAAGCCCCGACGGAATTACTCTGTCGGGGCTTGTTTTGTGTCTGCTCTCTTTCCTCACGGAAGTACAGGCAGCATTGTTATTTTTTACTTTAGTATTAATGTACCACTTGTTCGCCCTCGCGGGGTAATTGACTGGTCGGAAAGACCGGACACATGGTCATTATTTGATTATAAAATCTTTATTTCAATATAGTAGAGACACTGTTTCATAGTGTCTCTACGGGAGATCATTATTACTTAACGATCGCTTTAACAGCTTCTTCACCTTCAACAGCTACTACAACTACGCCCTGAGGAGCAGCAATTGTTGCATCGCTTGAAGTGATAACTGTGTTAGCAACTGTCTGGCCCAAGATGTTAGTGATAACAACTTTCTTACCTTCAGCGTTAGCTACACGTACAGCACCCTGCAAAGCGATTACTGTAACTTCAGATGTTGCAATTTCTTCGTTGTCTGTTGCCAGCTGATCGTCAACCTTATTTTCAACATTGAAGATCAAAGCTCCGTCGCCACCTGTTGCAGCATGTGAGAATGTAGATGATTTGTCTGTCAAAACCACACAACCATTCTGAATCTTCAACCATGCAGCATTTTCAGGTGCAATAATCTTATTGTCATAGTTGTTCGATTCGAACAAGAACTGATTTTCTACGCCTTCTTCCGTTACATTACCTGCATTTTCCGGATGTACATAACGGAATGACCAAGTGTAATTCTTATGTTCGTTACCGTCAAGTCTATTCTTGATCAAATATGATTTAGAAGCAAGATTTTTCACAGAATCATTATAAGCTTCCAAAGCATCGAAGCTAATCTTATCGTTAGCCAAAGCTACGAATTCTGCCGGCAGGATCCACAACGTATCGGCAACACGGATACCTTCAACGAAACCTACGCGAGTATAACCACCCTTGATATCTGCATAAGGTTTGTCCTGACCGTAAACATCTACAGAATCCTGGAAACTTACCAAATATTTAGCTCTTTCGAAGCCAGGGATAGCCGGAGTAGCGTGAACACAATGTTCTGCGTCTGTAATATTACCGTCTTTGTCTACGTGAGGACCATCTTCCGTACAAGGTTTACCCGGAGTTCCAGCAAAATCGTTATGTGCAACCGAAATCAAGTATTGCGGTTTGATATAACCAGCACCACGATTAACCCAAGCAGTATCGATCTGGAATGACAAACCTGTTGCTTTGTCAGCTGTCCACATACCCAGATAGTCAACATTAGCATCAGTCAAGTTACTATTGTTTTCATCCATCAAGTATTCCTTACGGATAGTTTCGAAGAATCTCAAGCTGTCACGGCCGTCCGTTGCGCTTTCACTCAGTGCAACGTTGTTGAAACGACGATACAACGGAGTTGTAGAAGGTTCAACAGTGAAAGCAGAAGTTCTTGTTTCATTCAGCAACTGAACTTTCAGACCAGCACTCATACCGTCATCAGCGATACCGACTTTCTTCGTAACACCTGTATTTTGAATTTCAGTAGCATGAGCAGTTCTATTATAATTAGATTCGACGATAGCATAGAAGTCTTTACCATCATAGTGGTTGTTTTCTTTAAAGAAGAATGTATCAACAACCATATTAGAACCATAGTTTGCTACACCCATTGAATACTTGCTTCCATAAGCTTCAACCAAACGATCCTGTTCGTCTTTAGCAATGACATAATTCGTTCTTTCCAACTGAGCCAGTCCCGGAATCTTTTTCAAAAGAGCGGCATCAACATCGATACCATATTCGTATGTAGAACCTTCAACCAAAGCATAATCGCCGGCATCCTGCTTAACATAGATCAAAGAATCTTTACCTGTACCGTTAGCAATCCAATATTCCATTGAGAACGGGTTCAGATAATTGAATTTATATCTGTTGACCAACAAATCATTTGAGTCGATATGTTTGTAACCTAACTTCTTATCTTTGATGATTGCAGAGTCTTTGATCTGAACAAACGTTACGTTGTTCAACATATCAGCACCCGTTGTAAGTGTATAGATTTCACCATCTTCATTCAAACGGAACTGAACGTTATCCCAATCTTTCGCATTCGGGAATTCACGGTTTACAATTTTAACCGGAGAAACCGGTTGAGATACCTCTGCATTCAATGTTTTTGTAATAACCCACTGGTATGCAGGCATGTGCAACGGTTCCTGTTCGTCCAATGTCACCCATTCGATTGCATATTGTTTATTACCACCTTCTGCATTTTTATGAATAGGAGCAGCCAATACCTGACCCTTTGCATTCTTGATGATATACAAACCGTTGTCAACAGAAGTCTTATCGCTAGTTACGAAACAGCCTTTCAGACCGAAACCGATCTTTGTATTAATAGGTTGTTCTCCAATTGTAGCAATACGATCCGCAACAGTAAAGTTCTGCAACTTAACATGCAATTTAGCAGCAACAGCATTACCTTCAGTCTTAAACGGATCTACAAACTTATCACCATAATTATAAATTTTTCCTTTCGATGTACCATCAATTTCGCTCCAATACTTTTCAGCATTCTTATCTGATTTGTAACGAGCCTGTTTAACCTGGATACGCAGTTGATCCAAAGAAGGACGATAAGTAAATAAGAACTTGTGCTGATTTACTAACAATGAGTTATCAAAATCTTTTTCTTTAGCCATATCAGTCCAGCCAAACTTCAAGAATTGAATACCAACACCATTAGCAGCAGTATCCACTTTCAAATAAGCATTTGCATCGGATTTAGAAGTCACATATACGAAGTTATGATCAGTATCTGCTGCAACTCCTTTAGCGACAAAAGCAGTCGTTGAGAACGGATTGACATCTGCATTTGCATCCGGAGTAAATGTAAGCACATTCTTATTATCTTTCAAATAAGCATTAATTTCAGCCGCACTCAAAACGTAAGTACCTGCATCATAAAGAGTAAATTGAGCTCCTCCTGTCGAATTCGATCGGGCTTCAGATGCTTTTACTTTTTTTGCCTTAATGCCTCCTTTATCACCTTTTACTAATAAAAGAACATTATCAGCTTCTTGATAAGTATATAAAGGCATATTTCCTTTTAAATTTTCCTTGTATTCCGGAGAAAATGCCCAACCACCAAAAGTTTCGCCGACAGACAACTCAGCATCCGTTGTTCCTCCTACCTGTAAACCAACAACATCTTCTTCTGAAATAGCTAAAAATTCACCAGTTGCTTTATTTACAAAGTCATAGATCGGTTCTTTGCCTTGACCTTCTTCCGTCACTTGAACACACCACAGAGAAGCCTGTAAATCAAAACTATCATTTACGTTCTTTAATACATACTTGCCATCTTCTATAACAAGCACCTGAGTACCAACTCTCAACTGATACACTCCACTCAAAGCCGCCTTATCCAACTTAGCAACAGCTGTAGCATCAACTCCCACAGCTGCACCAGTGAGGTCAACCGCATTTACAGCTGAGAAAGCTGAAGAGAACAGTAAGCTAGCACACAAAAGAGTAGAAAACTTTTTGTTCATAATTCTAAATTTAATATTAATACTAATGTTTATAAAAGTTCAGTTCTTATCGTACGTTTGTTAACTATTGTATCTTGAAATCGAATACGTACGTTTTTTTTCGTCATTTTTTGGGAGCATTCAGTAAGTTCGTGAGCAAAAGAAGGTTTTTTGTACATATTAAGCTATCTGATTGATAAGAAAGAATATAGAAAAGAAAAAAACTTTGAAGAAAGAATTGCAGGTTTAAAAAGTATATGTATTTTTGTAGCTGGAAGTTACGAAAATAGTGTATTTTATTGGAAATGAGCATATGTTAATCGCTCATGATAGTAATAGGTTACGATTTAGTTAGTTATCTGCTGCATTATTCTTCTGCGCGTTGCGTAACCTTCAAAGAACTCTTCGTATGCAAAAGTAACAATAAAACGGGAGATTTTGATATGAATCTCCCTGATTTTTTTCTATCTCATACAAGTTTTTCCGTAAAAGCGGCTTTATTCGTCGGCACACCATCGCCCAAAAGGATTTTGAACGAACGTGTGCCGACTACTGCATAAGCGGAGAAAAGAGCTTTGCCTCACGCCTAAACGACAGTTTAGACTGATGAGGCAAGGCCCATTTCTTTTGTGCTTATGCCGAAGAGGTGCTTTTACGGTTTTTCAGATGATTTTTCTTTTTCGCTGTTCTTTTGAGCCGGAAGCGGAAAGCCGTGTATGACCGTTTGCCCATAAATGGAACAAGCCGTCACCCACAGCTGGCAAACCGGGAAGAATGATTTTATCTGCCCGCCCCGACACGTCCGGCCAGACAGATAAAACCATACTTCCTTGCAGGTGGTTTGCCCGGTTTCACGCTACCGACTATGTCCTTTTTTGGGGGGACTTCCTTTTTTCACGGATTTCTCTTTTGAAGTTTTCTGTCTAATCTGCCTCTACTTCCGTTTACCTCCATTTTCGCGCCTTTCAGTGAGTCGCATCAGGCAGTCATTTCCGTTCTGGGCGCAAAGGTAACTCCGGGATTTGACGGGAAAGCAAGGTCAAGCCTCCTGTTTTCGGGAAAAATCTCCAGCCCTTCGGGTAGTATTTTTCCCGAAAAAACTTGCATTCCCTAATCCCTACCTTTTTAAGCACCCGAAACGAAAACGACCGATGCGACAGAAAGACGCATAAAAAAAATGTCGGATAAACGAGAGGCAGATAAGATAGTTTGAAACTCAACTCCCTCAGCTCTTGAATCCGCATTAAAAACAAAAAATCAAAAACAGAACGGATATGGGAACAACAATGGCAACAAAATTCGTGGCTTGGGAAGTGCCAACATTGGAAGCACTAAAAGGCAGTAAGGTTTACATTCTTCGTGAGAAACTGAACAACGGAGGACAGATGAACCGAGAGGAAAAGGATTGGCTTACACGCAACGTGAACAGCAACACCTATTTCAAGAGCGCAATACTCCTGCAAGGCTGGAGGTTTGACTTCTCCGATGTACTCCGCACGTTTATCGTGTGCCAATACGGACATTGGACGGAATACAAGGCAACAGACAAGACCGGACTTCGCAGATACCTATACGGCAGGATAGACAACATTGTAGAACTTGAAAAATAGCGAGGATATGACAGCAACGGCAGACTTCAAACAAGTGGCGCAATACATAGGGCTTGCGATATGCACCCTAATCATGCGCATCGTCCTTTGGGTATCCGGCATCCTTTGGGGCATCGTCAGAGAGATAGTAAACGGAGTGTTCCGAGTGGCGATAGGCATAATCGTGGCTATCCTCTCCACAATCGCCTTATTCGGCTTCATCCTTTGGTTATTCACCCTTTAATCTTACCGACAGCGATATGAAAACGACAGACCATTTCAAGAGAACGATACAGATGTATTTGGAGCAACGTGCAGCGGAAGATGCGCTCTTTGCGAAGAACTACCGCAACCCTGCCAAGAACATAGATGACTGCGTGACCTACATTCTGAACTATGTGCAGAAAAGCGGTTGCAACGGCTTCACGGACGGGGAGATATACGGACAAGCCGTACACTACTATGACGAGAACGAGATAGAGGTGGGCAAGCCTATCCAGTGTCAGATAGCCGTGAACCACGTGGTGGAACTCACCACAGAGGAAAAGGCGGAGGCACGTCAGAAGGCTCTCCGACAATATCAAGAGGAGGAAGTCCGCAAGTTGCAGAACCGCAACAAGCCGAGAACCGCCACCAAAGCGACCACCCAAGAAGTACAACAACCCTCATTATTTGATTTAGGCTTATGAAACCGAGAACACAGATACAGCAGGAAGTCGCACGGCTGAGCAAGCGACTACCGAGATTGACCGCCACGCAAAAGGCATACGCTTTCCGCCATTGCTTCAAGCATTACGCAATCAAGAGAGCGGACGGCACGAACATCTGCACTGAGTGCGGACATTCGTGGAAGAGCGACCACGACCTTGCGGACACCCTTTGCGGATGTACCTGCCCCCATTGCGGTATGTCATTGGAAGCGTTGCGCACCCGAAAGAGCGTTTTCAGCGAAAACGAATACTTCTCCATCGTCACCACCAGCAAGCAATACCAAGTGATACGCTTCTTCTTCGTCAAGTCCCGATACAAGGCAGGGCAGGCAGCCGAGTATTCCATTTATGAAGTGGTGCAGAGGTGGATTTCGCCCGATGGAAAGACAACGACCGTTGCCCGACTGCGTGGAATGTCAATGTTGTATTATGACCAATGGTCTGAATACAGCGACATGGAGGTACGCAAGAACAACAGGCTTCACGCATACGATATAGCACCTATGTGTACCTATCCCCGACAGCGTTTCATCCCCGAACTGAAACGCAACGGCTTCAATGGGGACTATCACAACACACTGCCGTATGACCTTTTCACGGCTATCCTTTCCGACAGCCGAGCCGAAACACTCTTGAAAGCAGGGCAATATGCCATGTTGCGGCATTATATCCGTAGTTCCTTTGATATGGGACGGTATTGGGCATCCGTCAAGATTTGCATCCGCAACGGTTACACCATTTCGGACGGCTCCGTATGGTGCGACACCATTGACCTCCTGCGTCATTTTGGCAAGGACACGAACAGCCCGAAATACGTCTGCCCTGCCGACCTCAAAGCGGAACACGATAAGTTGGTGAGAAAACGCAACCTGCAAAGGGAGCGTGAGCGGACGGAACAGCAACGGCAAAAGGCGATTGAAGACGAGAAGAACTATCTGAAAGCCAAAGGCATCTTCTTCGGACTTGTGTTCTCTGACAGCCTTATCTGCATCAAGGTCATAGAGAGCGTTGAGGAAATGGTAGAGGAAGGACGGATGATGCACCATTGTGTGGGCGGTTATCATAACAAGGCAAACTCCCTTATCCTATCCGCCACCATTGACGGCAAACGGATTGAAACGATAGAAGTGTCACTGAAAACGCTGAAAGTGGTACAGAGCAGAGGGGTATGCAATTCCAATACCGAGTACCATGACCGCATCATCCGGCTTGTGGAGGACAATACCGAACTTATCCGTCAGCGGATGAACGCAGCATAACATTAACCTATAATACAGAACAATATGGAAGTAAGATTTGAAAGTATGGTTTGCTTGTGGGACGATAAAATTCCCACGATGTTCCTTGAGTTTATGAACCTCCTCACTTTTTGTCAAAGTGAGGAGCAGTTAAGGGCAAGTGTCAAGGACTTTGCCGAGAAGCACGAACTTGACAAGTTCTTCCTTTACGGCTTCGGCTCACACCATTTCTACATGCACCAACGCTACACAAGCAATCCCGAAATGGTGATGCAGAACAGAGTTTTGTCAGTACATTTCTAACCATCTAAAAAAACAACGATTATGAGTACACGGATGACCATCAACGGAGTAAGCACCTGCACGAAAGCAGGGACAGAGAAATACGAGAAGTTCCAAACAGGCATCGGCAGACGCAAGCGGACACTTGTGCAATACGACTACCGCCACACGGACGGGGAATTGTTCTCTTGTGTGAAACCCACGTTGGACGAGTGCCGAGCCACACGGGACAAGTGGCTGACGGCAAAAAGAGGAAAGGAGGACAAGCAATGAACGAAGCAGGCTACCAAACGCTGATAGTCAAGTTCGGCAAGCCTATCACGGAATTGGACGGCATCTTTGACGATGCCGAAGCGTGGGGAGTGGAAACCCTTAAAGGGTGGATAGAGGACTATGAGAGCAGTCGGTTTACCGCCATTGACAGCCACACGGCAGTCATAACGAGCGAGTACAATATGGAGTGTGTGAAAACATGGTTGGAACGGAACACACCAATAGCCGAGAAAACAGAATTTTGAGCGTTTAGGCGGTGTCCGCACCGCCCGAACATAACACCCAAAGAAGAATGAATATGATAGCAAAGACGATTTTGGAGCAGATAGGTGGCAGACGCTTTGCCGCCATGACGGGAAGCAAAGACTTCATAGACATGGGCAACGGCTTACGCATGAGCCTTGCGAGGAACAAGACGAGTGCCAACCGCCTTGACATCATCTATGATGCAGGGGCAGACCTCTACAATATGCGCTTCTACCGCAGGACGTTCAGTAAAAAGACATTCGAGTGTAAGACGAAGGACATTGAAACGCACGAGGGGATATATTGCGATATGCTGGAGGAAATGTTCACGATGGTGACGGGGCTTTACACCCGTTTTTGAGAGGTGGGCGGCGAAAGCCGCCCTACTTTCTTTCAGTGAGCATGATGGCGGACAAAGAAAGTAGCAAAGAAACCTCTGTGCCAATCTTCGATAAAACCAGTCTTATAAAGATATGATTTGTTCCCAATTGTAATTAGGATTAGAGAAATGTCCGTATATAGAAGTTGGTTGATATATAGGATTCTTTAATTTTAACAACTCAATTATTGCATTAGGTCTAAAATCGAATTTTGATAGAATAAATTGTTTCAATTTTGTAGAATTGGATTCTTTGTCTGTGGAAACATTTAGCATGGTAGGCTGTTCTTCTCCAAACAAATAAGCCACTGCTATTTTGCATTCTTTTTCTAATCCGTTTGCGACTATGTTTTTTGCAACAAATCGAGCCATGTAAGCAGCACTTCTATCTATTTTGCTCGGATCCTTTCCAGAAAAAGCACCTCCGCCATGTGTTACCAAACCGCCATAAGTGTCTATCATTATTTTACGACCAGTTAATCCTGTATCGTTAACAAACCCACCTTTATAAAATTTTGATTTCCTATTTATCTGAATATCTACATTTATACAATCAATCAGTTGAGTTAAAACCTTCTGTTTTATTTCATTTTCAATGAAATCTGGATGAATATTCTCCTTATGCTGTACATTGATTATCAATTGTTCAAGATTATTTTCGCTAATTGTGACTTGTACTTTCCCATCAGGGAGGAGATAATCTACGCTCTTTCTATACGTATCAATCTCTTTGGCTATTAAATTAGATAAATATACACCATACGGAAGATAATTATATTGATTGTTTATAGCATAACCATACACAATACCTTGGTCGCCAGCTCCACCGTTCATAACAGCATCATTTAGTTGTCTTGATTGTGAAGTCAAAAAGTTCAGTATGTTTAATTTTTCACAATAGCCTATGGATTGATATACATCATTGACAATTTTCTCAATATCAACCCTTTTATTTTGAGTACTAATTTCTCCAGCAACAATTAAATTATTACCACTTCCCAAGCATTCTATTGCTGTATGGGCATTACAATCTTGCATCAAGAAAGCATCCAAAAGAGCATCACTTATTTGGTCGCATATTTTATCGGGATGTCCTTGTAATACACTTTCTGTTGTATATTTGTCTAAATTATCGAATATCATAATTCTGTTTTATACAGCTCCATTCTTCTGTTAATTTATTGTTTAGTTTTTTGTACACAGAATTACTATTCGGAGATTTATTATATGCCAATGTCGTTTCATATTCAAGTACCATATATATAGCATCCTGAATAGTTTTATTTTTAGTTGATTTAGGTGTGCTAAAAATTTGTTTGAATTTATCACACAAATTCTTTAATCTAAAAAAGAATGCTATGTGGTATATCAGTTCTATTAAGAACAATGACGATAAAAATAGTTGCAAGAATGGTATGGCAACGACGTTATCTTTTATTCCGTAGTATGCAAATATCAAAAGCAAACCAAATAGTATTGTGTTCTTTATTGCCATTTTAGGCAACATCACTTTAATGATATTATATGTAAAAAAACAATTCTCATAACAATTAACCAACATTTTATATGGTCCTTTCTCAATAGAATCATTATCGTAATAATTCAAAACTGGCTTTTCCAGCAATTTCGTGCCTAATGAATTGTCGATAAATCCTTTCCGTCTTTCATTAGCAGCCATAGGTTGCATTATAATTTCTACGATTATATATAATATACCATACCCTATAATAGAAATATAATTCAAAACATTAAACAAATTAGCAATCCATTTTATAGAATCTAATGAATGGCTTATACAATTTATTTGGAACGTTTGGAGTAATATTGAACATATGAATGTACTCCAGAGGAATCCATTTTCGATATTGCGCCAAAAAGCAATCGTCTTGTAGCTTATCTCATACGGTAATTGTCTATCCATATCCTTTATTTTTTGCAAAGTTACATGAAAAAAGCGAAACTACTTGAATGAGTCACTTGTAAAATCAAGTACTGACCATCAATTAAAATATTGATATAACATAAACTCCGATAAAGCATCCCCAACTTCATCGGAGTTTATGTTGTCGGACACTTACTTTTTATGGTACATACAGTAGCGCAAACTCCGCCTTTCTCCGTTTGAGCAGCATGGCATGACGTTTACCCTTGTAGTTGCAGAAAGCGATATACTCCCGATAGATGTTCCTATCGCCTGCCTCCAACTTTCGGATCAGCGTGCTTTTGGGTATCTTTCCGCTTCCCAACAGACGGTACGGACCGACATTGTAGGCGAGCGTGGCAAGCAAGAGCGAATCCTTCCCGAACTGCCGGAACATCGCGCAGAACTTCCGCAGGTCTTTCCGCAGAAGCGCGTCCGCCTGCCGCTTCGTCATGGTGCGTGCCGAATACCTTTCGCCCGGCTGCAACCGATGTCCATATCCTACATACGGGTGATGTTTTTCCGAATGCCAGCCCTCAAAATACTTCGTGCATCGTACTGCCCTCTCGAATGGTGGCAGCCGGTAGATAGCCGCCTGCCCGTCCGTTCCCTCATGGCGGCTGTCCCGTGCGGACACGGAACAGACCGTCAGAAGCGAACAGAGGATAGCCATGAATACACGCATCATCGTGTAAGGGGCTTGAAGTTCCCGATGGGGACAACAGTGATAACCCCGTCATCCTTCACGTTTCGGTTGTTGAAGTCAAATTCCAACTCATAGGAGTTGCCGAAATTGTCCTCCACTACCACGATGAAGTTGTGCGCCTCCTCACCATCCGCCGTGTAGTACAGCCGGAACTTCTCGTTTTCGAGCAGGTAGCGGTCATTGGGCAGGAACGTGATACCGTTGTCCATTTTCAGCGTTCCTTCTCCCTCGAACTGGAAATACCGGATAGTATAGAGGGTATTGGCGAAGTCGCCCGTCTTTTTCAGCTCACAGCGTATTTCAACCGTCTGTCCCTTCGTCACTTTGTTCGGCACAGGCATAGTTTCCACCGTGAAAGGATAGGATTGCTGGATGTCCATATCGTCGTCACACGAAATAAGCGTGAGCGACACGGCGGCGAACAGGCAGAGTGCCAACGCCTTGAAGATTGATATTCTCTTGTTCTTGTTGTTCAGTATGTTCATTGTCTTTTGATTTATAAGTTATTGTTCATTTCTTTTTTCGTTGTCAGTTGCAGATACTCGTTCAAGTCCTTGCAACCGTCATAGAGGGCGGAACGGTCACAGACACGTTCCCCATAGTGTCCTTTCAGCATTTCCAACGTCCGCCGTCCGGCTTCGTCACGGTCGAGGTAACAGTCTATGCGCCCGTAACCGTCCAGATACCTCATAGCCTTTTCCACATTGGCGACGGAGTTCAGCACAAGGCAGTCGCCCGTTTCCAATCCGAGCGTGACGGCGGAAAGAAAGTCCATGAAGCCCTCGAACACGCTGCACACATCAGCCTGAGAACTTTCCATTTTGACCAGCGACACATCCTTCGGAGGCACGCTGCCTTTGAAAAAACGGCTGCGGATTTCAAAGCCGCCCGCTACGTTCGGAAAACCGACGGCGAAATACCGCTTGCCACGCACTCTATAATTCAGTCGGCAACAATACCGGGATGCAATGCCGTAAGGGATGCCACGTTCCGCCAGATAGTCCGTCAGTGGAGAATGAAGCAGTGGGGCGGTTTCCATACCCTCAAAGGCAGGTTCTGACCGTTTAGGCAGGAAAGTCGGTTTACTCACTTCGGGAACAGGCATAGGCATATTGGCGGTTTCCGCTATGAACTTCACTTGTTCCATGAAGTCGTTGCTTCCGATAAACTCCCCGGCAAGCGTGAAGATGTCACCGCCCTTGCCCGTTCCGAAGTCGTACCAAAGCTGTTTTGCCACGTTCACACGGAAAGAGGGCGTGCGCTCATTGCGGTATGGCGCACGATACCACAACTCGTTGCCGCTTCTTCGGACAGGCTCATGTCCTAACCGTGCGAGGAAGTCCGCAAGGGGTATCTGCCTCATGGCGTCGATTTCCGTCCGTTCCATGCAGTGCGTTAGTTAATGATAAACTTGATGCCCACGCCCCACTGCGTATGAAACTTCCTCGTGTCGCCACCCCACAGGCAACGCTCCCGGAGATTGGCAAGCAGAGCAATACGGTCAGCCACGTAAAGCTCCATATCGAGCGTCAGCGCACCACCGTAGATGAAGGCGTCCCGGTCATGGAGCGTGGAGCCGTCATGCAGCACCTTCTCGCCCCAGTTCACTGATTCATATCCGGCAAGAGCCGAAGCCCCTGCATAGACGAACACGATTTTTCGGGCATCGGAAAGTATTTTGAAGTAGTATCCGCCCTCCGCCGTGAACTGCGCCACGGGTATTTTCCCGTCCTTGTAAGGGTTGTTCTTCAACAGGTATTCGCCACCGAACACCCATTTGTTCCCCTTTTTCGTGTAGGTGGAAAGAGCCGCCCCGAAACTGTATCCGCCGTCGTTGCCGCCGGGATTGAAGCCGTCCGCCATATTCGCCCTGACCTCGATGCCCTGCATCTTCGGCAGGCATCGCTGGGCGTGCGCTTGCCCCGTACACAGGGCAAGCGACGCGATGATTATTGCGATGTACTTTCTCATGGTCAGCGCACTTGAAGTTCGTTGATGGTATTGGCACGTACCAAGTCCTCGTTTTCAATCACGAAAGACTGGTGGCGACCTCCGTTCTTCTCGTTGAGTTCCACCACGATGCATTTGTCATCGGGGATGGTGAACTTCGCCATCGTGAATACCGTGCGCTCGCTCTTCTTGCCCGGCACGAGCGTGGCGTAATTCTGCGCACGGAGCGGCAAGATGATCTGCTCCTGCACGGCGGTACGCTTCGCCACCTTCTTGTCCACGATTTTCCATGTGACGTAGTCCACATCGAAAGGCACGTTGCTCTGGTTCTTTATCTCCGTATGGAAATAGAGCAAACCGTTATGCGTGTAGATACCTTTAAGCAGGTACTGGATGCCGAATCGCTTGCAGCCGATGTGCTTCACCTCGCGCTTGTTCTGCTTGTGGATGGACTTCATGATAAGGCGCACCAGCATCGGGCTTTCGCTACCCAGTTCCTTCAGATAGATTTCCTGCGCGTTGTTCGGGCGGTTTACCTTCTCGCCGTCATGGATGAAGTCGCACATCTCCACGTTGAGCAGCAGCGGTTCGGCTGCATATTTCACGTTGAAGGTATAGAAACTACCGTCCTCCGTTATAACGGACATATTGGTTTCGTTCGGGAAGTTCCTCACGGTAGCTTTCACGCGGATGACGTTCTCCGCTCCGTCGGCTTTGCCCGCAATCAGGTCGGGCGAGCCTAAATCGACATAACGCACTTCCGAGGGGAAAATGACGTGGACGGTCTTGTCGTAGGTCACTTCCAAACCGTGCGGGGGAACCATGCGGTCGAAGGTCAGCTTCTTTGTCAGCCCGTGATACAGGTCGCCGTCCGCCTCCTTCTGCGGATAGACCTCCTTTGTCAAGGTCGGTTGTTGGCTTTGCCTTCCTCCTCCTTGCAAGGCATAGTCAAGCGAGCTTGCCTCTGCTCTCGCTTCGTTCGTCGGTTCACTTCCATTGTCCGTTCCAACGGTTACGTTCTCCTGCGCGTTGGCAGTTACGATGCCCATAGCGAGGGCAAACATGATGATTACTTTTCTCATTACTTTGGATTTTAGTGGTAAATAAAAATTGGATTGTTGTTGCTTTTTCTGTTTTCAATTTCTGTCCTGATAGAGCATGACCTTGTACCCGGCTTTCAGATGCACTTTGACGGTACGCATCTTCTTGGCGATATACTGGCTCGTGCCTTGTATCAGCCCCTTGCCCAAGTCGGAGGCGAGCTGTGCCCCTGCGTTGGTGGATATATTGATGCTGCTGCCCAGCGATCCGCCCATGTTGGCGGCAACCTCCCTAACGGCATTCATTTCCATAGAGTTCGGAATGAAGATACCGGGCTGCCCGTCCGTGTCATACACCTCCAGCTCTACCGGGATAATCGTACCAGCATATTCCAGCGACGTGATTTCAATATCAAGCCGTTCGCCCTGAATCTTTGCCGTGCCTACCACCACCGCATTACGGGGGATGATTTTGTCCGCTACCGCCATCGGCTCCAACAGACGGAGCTTGACAGCCTGCCCGTCCGTCACACTCTGCGCCCCATAAACGCACGCCGATATGGTGTTTTTGTCCGATACGGTCGTGACGCCCACCGCCGTATTGAAACTGCGGTTACGCTCTTGCGAGAAGGAGGCGACAAACTCGGCGTTGCTCATCGGCTGTGAGAGCGAGGATACAACCTGATGCGCCACCAGCCTGACAG
This sequence comes from Parabacteroides sp. MSK.9.14, assembly GCF_019041495.1. NCBI lineage: Bacteria > Pseudomonadati > Bacteroidota > Bacteroidia > Bacteroidales > Tannerellaceae > Parabacteroides > Parabacteroides sp. MSK.9.14. Next base: position 9,031 of record NZ_JAHPXO010000020.1, on the reverse strand, counting down.
GTGCAGCCGTGTTCTTTCCGGTTTTCTGCACGGGGCAAGGCTCTGCCGCCTGTCCGACAGGTGGCTGTGTGCCGTTCTGTCCGCCCATGTACTTTGCCGCCAGTTCATAGGACTTCTCCATGAGTGCCACTTGGTCATCCATAGCGGACACCTTGCCTTTCTCGCTTTCCAATTCCGATTCCAGCGAGGCGATACGCTCCAACAGTTCATCCATTTCCGCATTGTCGTTCTTCGGTTGCTCATAGAAGTTGCCGAGCGTGGCATTGAGGTCGCGGTAGGCGGCTGCGGAGGATTGGATGGTCTTCGGTGCGGACTTCACGTTCTCTTCCGTTCCTCCGGGATTGGCAAGGTCGAAGTCCCTGCCGCTGTCCGTTTCCGCCACCTCGCGGTCGAACATATCGCCCAGTTCCTGCATGGCGCGGCTGCGGTTCTCCTGCCGTTCCTCCATCGCCCCCTGTTCGTATGCTTTCGCCTTGTCGCCGATAATCTGACGGTTCGCCTTGTCTGCGTCGGGCATTTCGATGTTGTAACCTCCCGTCCCCGGTTGCTGCTCCTTGTCGGAAGATGGGGCGAATATCAGCCACATCGCCCCGATGAATACCAGCACCATAGCGGGCAGCACTATCATTTTCTGACGTTTCAGCCTTTGGGCTTCGGTCAGCGGCTTGCGCTCCTTGGCTTTGCCTTCCTCCTTCGCGCCTTGGCCATTCAAGCAGGCTTGATGGCTCTCGGCTTGGCGTCGGTTCTTCGGTTTCCCGTTGTCGGGAGCCGCCTTGTTCTCGTTTTTAGGTTCATTCTTCGTCTGTTCCATATAAATAAAGTATTACATTATGATTGTTGTCCGGCTTTACGGACAGTTCCACCTGTCCGGCATGGTCTGTTGCTATCCGGCTGCCGTCATTCCTGCCGATGTCATAGACGGCTTTGCCGAAGGTGTAGAGGGCAAGCACCGCGAAAGCGGCGAGCATCGCCAGCACGATGCGTTTGCGTGTCTTCGGGGGCAAACCGTCCAGATAGCCTTTGAGCCTTGCCACCAGCATTTTCTTTTTGTCGTGGATCCTCCAGTACGCACGCCAAAATGATTTTCTGATTTTCTTCATATCCGTTTACCTTTTGATGGTTTGTAAATCCTTGTTCTCGATGATGGTGAATCCCTCGATGGTGAAACCGTTGGGATTGTCGTCCGAACGGGACGAGTTCAAGAGGCGGCACGTGGTCACGAGGCTGCGCTCGGTGACGTTGCTTTGCCGGATGATCTTCTGTGTGGCGTAGGTCACGGCACGGTAGGGATAGCCGTTGAAGTCGCATACCACGCTGTCCACCTTCAGCACCTGATTGATGTTTCCGGCGATGATGCGGTTGTAGTATCCCTTCTCGGCGAAGTCCGAATAGTAGTTGTACACGCTTTTGTCTGCCAGCAGCAGGGCGCGTTTCACGTTATGCTCTATCGCGCTCTTTTCGGGTGAGAGTGTGAAGAAAAGCTCGTGGAAGCGGCGCACGTGTTCCCTTGCCTCCGCCGGACGATTCTGCGACAAGTCCTGCGAGAGAGCCAGCATCAGCGACTTGCCGTTGTCCAGCACGTAAATCTTTTCCCGTTGCCGTTCCGCAAAGCGGTAGGAACTCCACACGCTCCATACCGTTATCACGGCGCACAGCGAGAGGAAGACGATACCGAACAGGCGTATCTGCCTGAACGATGATTCGATGTTTTTAAGTGACTTAAATTCCATTGTTATTTATTCGTTTTTAATTGTCAGTTGATTATTTCAGCAGTTTCCCGGCACGTCCGACCACGTTTCCTGCGGTTGCACCCGCCACGCTGCCCGCCATGCTTCCGGCTCGTCCTGCCGTCTGGTTCACGTTGCGACCGTAGCTTCCCATGCCTCCGGCTTGGATAATCCAGCCTGCTACCGTGGGGATGGTGAAATAGCCGATGATTCCTATGATCATGAAGACGATATACACACCGTCGCTCGAATCCAGCGAGAAGTTCGGGTCAGCCTGCATGCGCTCGATGTCGCTTTGCAGCATCAGCACCTGAATCTTCGCCAGTATGGTGCTGAACATATCCGACACGGGCAGCCACAGATAAACCTGTATGTAGCGGCATATCCACTGTGTGAGTGTACTTTGAAAGCCGTCCCATACCGATATGGCGAAGGCTATCGGACCGAGTATCGCCAGCACCACGAGAAAAAAGGTGCGGATGGTGTCTATCACGAGGGCGGCGGCTTGGAACATCAGTTCCAGTATCTCGCGGAAGAAATCGCGGATGCCTTTCTTCATGTTGTACATCCCACGTTCGATATACATTCCCGCCATCGTTACCATGTCGCCGGGCGACCAGCCCAGTTCCTCCAGCTGTTTGTCAAACTCCTCGTTTGACACAAGGTAGGCGGTTTCGGGGTTGCGCATCATCGCCTCGTATTCCAGTTTGTCTTTCTGCTCACGGTACTGGTTCATGTCCAGCGTTTCCGCCTCCAGCATCTTTGCCGTGCCCTGCACAACGGGCGACATGATACTGTTTATCGTGCCTAATACCACCGTCGGGAAGAACATGATGCACAAGCCTATCGCAAAGGGGCGGAGCATGGGGAACACGTCTATCGGTTCGGCTCTCGCCAGCGACTGCCACACCCGGTAGGCGACGTAGAACAGCGCACCCAGCCCGGCGATGCCTTTCGCCACGCCCGCCATGTCCCCGCATAGCGGCATCATCTGCTCGTAGAGCGAGCGCAGAATCTGGTGAAGGTTGTCGAAATTCATAGGCTACCAGTATCTTTCGTTCATGTTCCCGTACAGCCCCATGATGCGGTCGAGGTCGTTCTTCTTCTTCGCCCGCAGGTAGCTCACGCTGATGTTCTTGTTGGTGTAGTAGCTCACGAGGTTGCGGTAATGCTTCATCTTGGAGTAGCAGCGTTCCACCACATCCATGCGCTCCTTGTCCGTCATGGAGAGCGTGGTGATGTTCACCACGTTCCTCAGCTCCGTCAGCACGTCGTTGGATTCCTCCAACAGCTTGGTGTAGCCAAAGGCGATGGCTCCCAGTTCCTCCACCGTGAAGTTGTCGTCACGCATCATCCTCTGGAAGCTGGTCACATAGGTGTCGGTGATGTCACCCACCATCAGGATGGTCTGCTGCACCTTCCGGGCGTCCTTTACCAGATTGTTCACGGATTTGAGTGCGTCGTAATACTTCTTGCCCTGCTCGTAAATCTTCACCGTCTCTTGAAAATTTTTTATCATATTCTGGGCGGTCGTGGAAGTGTGTACCACGTTCTTGGAAGTGTTCACGATGCTCTGCGCGATGTTGGACGGGTCTATCACCGCCCACTGTGCGCTTGCCCTGCCGACTGCAAACAGGCACAGGCAGATAATAAATGTTATTCTTGTTCTCATGTTACTTTGGATTTTAGTGGTTATCGTTATTGCTCGCTTATCGGATGGTCCGGTTTCGGATTCACACGCACGTAGTCCCCGTTCGGCGAGAAGGTCAGGATGTCCGTCGCTTCGTTGTAGGACACGTCGATACGGAAGCCGGTGTTCATGAACAGGTTGCCGTTCTCCTCCTGCAAGAGATAGGTTTCCGGCTTTAGTTTGCGGCGGATGCCGCTCCGCTTGAATACCGTCACCTTATAGGCTTCGCCCTCCTTGTAGATAAGCACGTCGGGCTTGCCTTCCACACTTTCCCAGTTCCCGCAAAGCAGATCACGGCGATTGTCCGCTACATCGCAGGATTGCAGCATCATGACCGCCAGCCCGATTAAACACTTGCTGACTTGCAGCATTTTCGTTCTTGATATACTCATACGCATTTTCTTTTTTAGTTGATGAATCTGTTTTTACTTATTCCTTCGTCTTTCGGCAAGCTGCCGGATGGCGGCTTCGATGTCGCCGCCCAGCTGCTCCGCCAGACGGTAAACCTCCACCTTCTCCGTTTCTTCAGTGGTGTACGCCAGATACTCTTCAGCACTAACTTCGGTGGCATAGACCGCCGACTGCGTGCCGCCCAGTCCGATCCAGACTTCCTTGTAGAGCCTTGACGGGTTGTTCGCCATGTTGATGGAGAGTATCTGCGACTTCTCCTTCTCCGTCAGCCCCAACAGGGACTGTATGGCATCAAACTTGTTCATGTACTTCCGCTGGTCGAGGAGTATCTTGCAGTCGGAATTATTGATGATGCTCTCCTTGACGACGGGCGAGGAAATGATGTCGTCCACCTCCTGCGTCACCACGATTGCCTCCCCGTAATACTTGCGCACGGTCTTGTACATATAGCGCAGGTACTCAGCCATGTTCGCCGAAGAGAGAGCCTTCCAAGCCTCTTCCACTATCAGCTGTTTGCGCACGCCTTTCAGACGGCGCATCTTGTTGATGAAGGCTTCCATGATGATGATTGTTACCACAGGGAAAAGTTCGCGATTTTCCTTAATACTGTCAATTTCGAAGACAATGAACCGCTTGCCGAGCAGGTCGATGTTCTCCGTGGAGTTGAGCAGGAAGTCGTAGCGTCCTCCCCGGTAATACTGCCGCATGGTGGTGAGCATATTGTCGATGTTGAAATCGGACTTCTCCACCTTTATCTCACGTTCTGCCAGTTCGCGGCGGTAGTCGTCACGCATATACTCGTAGAAGGTGTTGAACGAGGGGATGATGCTCCTGTCAGCCCTGATACACTCGATATAGGCGTTCACCGCACTGCCCAGTTCGCCGCTCTCCGTCTTCGTCACTTTGTCGTCCTCCGACTTCCAGAGCGTCAGCAGCAATGTCTTGATACTGTCCTTCTTCTCCACGTCGAACACGTAATCATCGGTGTAGAACGGGTTGAACGAAATCGGTTTCTCCTCCGTGTAGGTGAAGTACACGCCGTCCGCCCCGTTTGTTTTGCGCCGGATCATCTCGCACAAGCCCTGATAGGAGTTTCCCGTGTCCACCAGCACTACGTGCGTACCCTGCTCGTAGTATTGCCTCACGAGGTGGTTCATAAAGAAGGATTTGCCGCTGCCCGAAGGACCTAATACGAACTTGTTGCGGTTGGTGGTGATGCCCCGCTTCATCGGCAGGTCAGAGATGTCGAGGTGCAGCGGCTTTCCCGTTAGCCTGTCCACCATCTTGATACCGAAGGGCGATAGCGAACTGCGGTAGTTAGTTTCCTCCGTAAAGAGGCACACAGCCTGCTCGATGAAGGTGTGGAAACTCTCTTCCGCCGGGAAGTCCGCCGCGTTGCCGGGCATCGCCGCCCAGTAGAGCGTCGGGCAGTCGATGGTGTTGTGGCGCGGCACGCACTCCATGCTCGCCAGCTGGCTGCCCACGTCGTTCTTGATATGTTTCAGTTCCTCCGTGTCATCGCTCCACGCCATGACGTTGAAGTGCGCCCGTACCGATGTCAGCCCGTAGGAATGGGCTTCGTTCAGGTACTGGTCTATCCACTCGCGGTTGATGCTGTTGCTCCGGCTGTATCGGGATAGCGACTGCATATTCCTCGCGGACTTCTCGAACTTCTGTAAATTTTCCTCGCTGTTGTCGATAATCACATACTGGTTGTAGATGTGGTTGCAGGAGAGCAGCAGCCCCACGGGTGAGGCGAAGGAGAGACGGCAGTCCGAGCGGTCGGTGGAGAGTTTCTCGTAGCGGATGTCGGTAGCCACCTTTCCGGGCATATCCTCCGCGTCGGAGAGGGTGTGCAGGCACAGGCGGTTGTCGCCGATGCGCATTTCCTTTGCCGAGAGGTCGATGTCCTGCAAGGTCGTGTCGCCTTCAGGCATGAGCGAGAAGTAACGCTCTATCAGCCCGGCGGACTTCTCCGTCCCGACAATCTCATCGATGGAGAGGCGGCGGAGTCTCACGAAGCCGCTGTCGTTCATGATGCGCTCGAACTGTTCAGCGGCCTCCATGAACTTCCCGGCGGTTTCCTTGTCCAGCTCCTTCGGGATGATATGCCCACGGCACAGCGTGCTGAAATTGCTCTGCATCCGGTTACGCTCCTTTGTCGTCTTGGTCAGGTAGAGGTAGCAGGAGTGTTTCAGGTACGGACGCTCGTTGAAGTGTCGTTCAAATGAACGGCTCAAGAAACTCATGTCGTCTTTCTGTAACTCCGGCTTGTAGCGTTCCTTGATGAACCAGTCCTGCTTATGCACGACGCAGAAGTCCGGCAGTACCTTGATAGCCTTGCACCAGCAGCCGTGTATCGCCTCGTACTCCGCGCCCGTCACGGTATAAAGCTCCGGCAGTTCCACCTCAAAAGCCACCGTGATGTCGGCGTCTTTGGAAATGATGCAGCCATGTTCCACAGCCAGCAGGGGGAACTTGTTTTCCAGTGTTGTCATTTTGGATGTATTTCTCATGTCGTTTCTTCCTTTCGTTGCCGTTTGAATAATCGGGTGATCCGCCGCCGGTTGATAAGGTATCGGGGATGGCTCCTTATAGCTCCTAATTTCATAAGCCCGTGTTCGCCGTACCGGGCGTTCAGCGCGAAGGTCTGCCATACGAGGACGGAAGACGATGCCGCGCCGAAGCCGATACATATCCACTGGTCGATGCCGACCATATAGAGGATGACGAACAGGATGAAGAGTGCCAGCAGGCCTCCGCAGAAGATGAAGAGGTACTGAGCCTTTAGACCCTTGAACTCGACCGGACGACCGATACCCTTGTTTATCGGGTATTCAGCCATACATTGTTTATTAAAGGAAGAATGAGCGCAGGATAGTCGCAGCTACAATTAAAAAAATACATGCGCCGAACCACGAGGCTGCGGTTTTCGAGGTATCCGGGTCGCCGGATGAAAACTTGCCATAGACTTTTACGCCTCCGATAAGACCGACCACCGCGCCGATGGCATAGATAAGTTTCGTGCCGGGGTCAAAATACGAACTCACCATAGAGGTGGCTTCGTTGATGCCTGCGATGCCGTTTCCCTGCGCAAATGCGGAGGCGGTTGCGGCAATCATAAGTGCCGCAGAGATGATGAACTTTTGTCTGATGTTCTTATTCATAAACTGTTCTTTTTGTGCCGTCCAAAGGGTGGATAGTCCTTTTTCGGGCGGTTGATACTTGATTACTTTACTTTGGTTTAGTGGTTGCCCGTTTGTTTCCACGGACTTGGGTGTGTCCGTTGCGGGTTGGCTGTACCTTGTACTGCCGTGCGCATGGTGTGATGCCGTCTTACGTTTTCATTTCCACTCTTTTTTAGCCGTTATACATAGTCCCGGATATTGAACTCGTCAATGTTGTCGGGTACGGTAAATTCCTTTTTCGGCTTCTTCAGCCGGACTTCGATAAGCCCCTTGATACGGATGCTCAGTTCCGTCGAGCCGGACATCAGTTTCTCGTACAGTTCCGTTCCTTCCATATCGGAGAAGACCTTTGCCGCACGTTCCCGTTCTGCCGTTGTCGCTTCCGGGTTCTTGGCTGCCCTGACCGCATCGTCTATCTCGTCAAAACTGCTTCCCGTAGCTCTCGGTGTGTCGGGCGTTCCGTCCTCCGGTTCATCCTCCCCGAACTCCAGTTCCGAAGGCGGGATGCTCGTGAAGGTTTCATCGAGTTTTTCCTCCGGGACTTGTGCCGGGTGGGACACGGTTTCCGTGTTTCCATCGTCAAAAGTAGCCTCTTCCTCCGACAGCTCAATGCCTTTTTTCGAAGTGGCGGCTTCTTGCGTCAGTATGGCAGCGGTTGTCCGGGTTGATGCCATCTTGAAATGGCTCCTGCCGATGATGTCCGATGTTTCTCCGGGAGGTGTTTCCCGTGCCGTTTCCTGCTTCACCTCCGTGCCGCCCAATGACCGCCAAAACCCGGCAATGCCTTTAAGGAAGCGGACGAATCTCGTTTCCATGATGCGGTCGTAGAGCAGCAGGAACAGGAACCACAGGTTGCAGCCGACCGATACGGTCAGGAGAATGTCAGTCATGTTCATAATTCTACTCTGGGGACTGCGTTTAACATACGGTTCAGTTCGTCACGGTGTGTACGGAGAAACTCGCTTACCACGTTCTCAGTGAAGTCGGCCATTGTGACTTCACCATCACCCAGCCAGCGGACAATCATGGCAACCTTGTCATGGGTCTCTTTGCTGATGGACACTTGTTTCCCTTCCCTTGCCTTGAAACCTGATTTTTTCAGGAAGGCACGATAATCATTCTTTTTTCTTCTCATTTCTTTTTCTTTTTGATGATTAAAATACTGCGTCGTAATTCCGGGCGTAAAGGCTCTTTATCGCCTCTTCGCACTGGTTGAAGTGGTGTGTAAGCACATGGTCGATGTAGGCGGACAGCGAAAGCCTGTCATGCCCGATTACACGGGTTATGCGCATGATGCGGTCGTGATACTCCGGGCGCACGTATGCCATCTTCCCCTCGCGTGCCTTTACTTCGGGTTCACGGATGAAAAGCCGTTCATAGTCCTTTTCTCTGCATTTGCCGCCTACCGGCACGGGCGACAGGATTTCCACACTCGCCTGCACTTGGGCAAGCAAACCTCCGCCGTCATGGTGCGGACTTCTGTTTTTCTGATTCTTTTCCTGATTCATATCCATTGTATATTATTTACTCTTTATACTTTTGCATAAACATTCAACATCAAAGTGTGGAATAAGACCGAGTATCCATTAGTCAAAAAGACCGTAGAATATGTTCTGCCCCCACACTTTTACATCAGAAACCGGATAGTTCAATGGGCTTTTGACCCCGCATTCGCAATGGTGGTTCAAGATGTATAGATGTTGTCTCAATAAATTGTTAAGACTATGACCTACGTTGGAATTGATGTCAGTAAGGCTACTTTCGTCGTGGCTTATTCTTCTGCCAAGAACAGTAAGACCAAGACTTTCAAGAACACGACCAAAGGTGTTCATATTCAAATTAAGTCTTCACGTTGTTTCTTGTACAGTTCGTTTATTTTCTCCTTGTGCTGTTCCAGATGTTGGCGCAGCACGGTGTCCACGTAGCCGCCTACCGAGATTTCCCGTCCGGCGATGTCATTCATTATCAGAACTTTCTTATTTTTTTGTTTGACATTCTAAATATATTGAAATTCA